>JBKKBU010000320.1:0-26934 GCA_046713755.1 Mycobacteriales bacterium | reverse complement strand
ACCGGGTCCTTGCGGTCGATCTCGGCGTACGTCCTGCCAGCTCCTGCGGTGAGGGAGTGCTTCTGGATGATCTCCGTCTCGTAGTAGGCCGTCAGCGGTCCATCGATGGGCTCGCCTCCGAAGCGGGTAGCATCCTCGGCCACGGTGATGCGCTCGTCGGACAGGCTGTTCTGCACGAACACCCAGGTGCCGACGCCGGACATTCCGAGCACCAAGCCGGCGATGAGGACGCGGGTGCCGATCACCCCGACGCGGGGATCCCCGTCTTTCGTGGCGTGATGCGTCACCGACAACCCGGGGGTCGCAGCGGGCCCGGGGGTGGTCGTGCCGGCGTCGTGCTTGTGGCCCCAGCTGGGGCGGAGCAGGGTGCTCATGGAGACTCCTCGGTTCGTGGCCGGTCCTGGAGCGGCTCCGGCTGGTGAGGCCATTCCACGCGTTCCCCCACCTGGCCGACAGGGACGAAGGACCCGGTTCCGGCGTCATAGGTCCTGTCGAGAGGGCGCTCGCGATGGGGACCTTCGCCCCTGCCGGGACCTGGGACAAGGGTCAACAGTGGCTGGCACAGGCCACCCGGCCACATGGCAGGGCGTACGACGACGCGGAGGATCACATGGAGCACATCCTGGTCGGGATCGACGGGACCGATGCTGGCGATGCCGCGTTGCGCTGGGCGTTGAGTGCGGCTGCTGCGCAGCCGTTCGACGTCATGGCCCTGCACGCCTGGCAGGCTCCCTACAGCGGGGGCTACGGCTGGACCTACCCCTCCCTCGCCCTGGACCCGGACATGGAGCGGCACGCCAGTCTGGTGCTGGACAACGCCGTCGCCCGTGCCACAGCCAGGTCCCTCGTGGGCGCAGGTGGCCCACCCGCTCCGCACATCACTCCGGTGGTGATGCCTGGACCGGCCGCGCAGGTCCTCGAGGAACAGGCGCGGTCGGCTGCCCTGCTGGTCCTCGGCCGCCACCACGAGACCCTCGTCTCCCGCGCGCTGTTCGGGTCGGTGGTCAGCGCCGCGCTGCACCACGTCGACTGCCCGGTCGTGGTCGTCCCACAGACCTACGACGCGGCAGCGGCAGCTGACCAGCCGGCCGGCCGGGTCGTCGTCGGGGTGGCCGCGGGTGAGGCGTCGGACGGCGCACTGCGCTGGGCCGCGAGGACGGCTGCGCTGCACCACCGCACACTCGTCCCCGTGCTGGTGCGACCTCCCGCGGAGGGTGGCCCCTCCAGTCCCGACGCGTCCAGCCTCGACGCGTCGGCCATGGCCGATCTCACCCAACACGCCCGACAAATCGCCCCTGAACTCAGTGGTGCACTCGAGCCGGAGGTCCTTGTCGGTCAGCCCGGCGAGGAGCTGTGCCGCTTCGTCGCACCCGGGGACATGCTGGTCGTCGGCTCCCGCGGACGAGGTCACCTGGCTGGCTGGTTCCTCGGGTCGTCGAGCAGCTACGTCGCGCAGCACGCCCCGTGCCCGGTTGTCGTCGTACGCGACTCGCAGTGACGTCACACCGCTCGTCGCTGGCGTCTCACGGCGCCGGTAGGGGCGCAACCTCGAGGGAGCACCAACCATGAGCGTTCTGTTCAACATCCTCGGCGCGTTCGCCGTTGTGATCTTGCTGTACGCGGTGCTGGCAGTGAAGATCGTCAAGCAGTACGAGCGGGGAGTGTTGTTCCGGCTAGGCCGTGTCCTGGGTACCCGCGACCCAGGGCTGCGCATCATCATTCCGTTTGTCGACGTCCTGCACCGCGTCTCGTTGCGGATCATCACCATGCCGATCCAGTCCCAAGGGATCATCACCCGGGACAACGTGAGCGTCGACGTTTCCGCGGTGGCGTACTTCCGCGTTGTCGACCCGGTCAAGTCGGTCGTAGCGATCGAGAACGTCTACGCCGCAACAGACCAGATCGCTCAGACCACGCTGCGCAAGGTCGTCGGTCAGCACACGCTGGATGAGACGCTGTCCGAGACCGACCGCATCAACCTCGACATTCGGGCCATCCTCGACGTCACCACTGTCGACTGGGGCGTTGAGGTGACGCTGGTCGAACTCAAGGACATCCAGCTCCCGGAGAGCATGAAACGGGCCATGGCCAAGCAGGCAGAGGCCGAGCGGGAGAAGCGCGCGAAGATCATCAACGCTGAGGGAGAGTCCATGGCTGCAGCCGCCCTCGGCGAGGCGTCCGACATCATGATGGCGCACCCCCTGGCGCTGCAGCTACGCAACCTTCAGAGCCTGGTGGAGATCGGCGTGGACAAGAACACCACTGTGGTTTTCCCGGCGCCCTTGATGTCCACCATCGGAGAGTTGGGCTCCTTCCTCGCTCGCGAGGCGGCCGCCGCTGCAACCCTGCCAGCCCCACGATCACAACAAGAGAAGGAGGCCTTAGCCATGATCGTCATAGAGGAGCAGAACGAGGGCGGCGACAGCGGCGATCTTCGCGCGCGCCGGACAGCCGCGGGCGACACCGGGCAAGACCCGATCGCGTCCCTGCACGACACGACAGAAGAAGCCGGCGACGAAGCTGGCGTGACTGACACCTACATGATCGATCTGCGGGAAGCTGAGGAGCTCGGCGTCGCACTCGACCCAACCGACGCGCAGCGGCCAAACCTGAGGTAGCCGACCCCCCTCGAGCCGGTGCCGGGAGGATTGCGGCTACCCATGGCCAGCCGCAGCACCACCGCCCACGCTGACGGCACTCGACCATGGGTAAGCGCGGGCGGCAGCATCCCGGGTGCCGCCGTCGGCGACGATCTCCGCCCCGGTGACGAACGATGCTTCGTCCGATGCCAGGAACAGCACGACATTCGCGATCTCCTCGGGCGTGCCCTCACGGCCGAGTGGTGTTGGGGTCGGTCCGTTGTCGGAGTCATCAGCAATGATCGGCCTGCCGCAACGGTGGCCCCGAGACAGGTCGAACAGAGAGCGAATGAGATGACGCTGGCAGTCGAAGCGACCGCCCTGGTCAAGACGTACTCAGGCCGCGGTGGCGAGGTGCAGGCTGTCAAGGGCGTAGATCTCCATGTGGAGTCCGGCGAGGTCTTCGGCTTCCTCGGGCCCAATGGGGCTGGCAAGTCCACGATGGTCCGGATGCTCACCACGCTGCTGACCATCACGTCGGGGACGGCACGGGTCGGTGGCATTGACGTGGCGGCCGACCCGGACGGGGTGCGCCGCAAGATCGGGGTGGCCCTGCAGGAGGTGGGACTCGATCCGCGTCAGACCGGTCGCGAGCTGGTGACCTTGCAGGCCCAGCTGTTCGGCAGCACGCCCAAGCAGGCCAGCGAGCGCGCCCAGGAGCTGCTGGAGCTCGTCGACCTCGTGCCGGCCGCCGACCGCCGCATCAAGGGCTACTCGGGTGGCATGAAGCGCCGCCTGGACCTGGCCTCCGCTCTCGTGCACGAGCCCGACGTCCTCTTTCTGGACGAGCCAACGACGGGTCTCGACCCGGCCAGCCGCGTGACGGTGTGGGAAGAGGTGCGCCGCATCAACGCGCACGGGACAACGGTGTTCCTCACGACGCAGTACCTCGAGGAGGCCGATCAGCTCTGCGACCGGCTGGCGATCATCGACGGTGGCCGCATCGTGCTCGAGGGCACTCCGACCGACCTGAAGGCCCAGCTTCGCACGCGCCGCGGGCTCGACCGCGATCCATCGCTCGACGAGGTCTTCCTCGACGCCACGGGACGCACCCGGGAGCGGGCTGCCGGCGAGGTCGCGGAGGTGCAGGCATGAGCCAGACCTTGTTGCTCGGGCGCCGCGCCCTGCGCGAAGCCCTGCGTACGCCGGAGTCACTGGCCCCGACGCTGCTCATCCCGCTGTTCTTCCTGGTGGTCAACGTCGGTCAGGCTGGCAAGATCTTCCCGTCGTCCACGACGGAGTTCCTCAAGGGTCAGAGCTACGCCGCCTTCCAGCTGCCCAGCTCGCTGCTGCTGGCGGCGTCGTTCGGAACTGCAGCGCTCTACCTGGTCGAGGACATCGAGGGCGGGTACTTCGACAAGCTCCGGGCAGCCCCGATTCCACGGGTGGCCATCGTGCTCGGACGCTTGTTTGCTGAGGCCGCCAAGAGCCTGTCCATCGCGGCGGTGATGGTGCTGATCTCGCTGCCGTTCGGCATCTCGATCGCCAGCGGCATCCCGGGGTTCCTGCTCCTGCTGCTGCTGACCTCGGCCTGGGCCGTCGTCTACGCGGGCTTCATGCAGCTCATCGCCCTCAAGACGCGCAGTGCAGCGGCTACCAACTCCGGCGGTCTGGTGTTCTTCCCGCTGCTGTTCCTGACTCCTAACTTCGTCCCCCGAGACATGCTCACCCGACCTATGGAGATCGCGGCGTCGTTCAATCCCGTGACCTACATCATGGAAGCGCTGCGTTCGCTGATCCTCGAAGACATCGCCTGGGCGCCGGTGGGTCGGGGCTTCGCCGTCGTCGGCGGACTCGGACTGCTGATGGTGTTCCTCAACGTGCGGACGATCAGGTCGTACGACTGATGTCCGTGGCCTCCATGACCACCCAGATCGGAAGACTGCCGACAACAGGAGGAACTGCGAGATGACCAACGGCGACACGGATGGGCAACCACCTCCCCCCGAGGAGCCGACGCGTCGCCAGATCCGGGATGCTCGGCGAGCAGCGCACAAGACCGAGAAGCAGCACCGGGCTAACTCCCACAAGGGCCACAACAAGAACGAGAAGCGCGGTGAGAAGGGAAAGGCGAGCAAGGGCAGCAAGGGGAGCGAAGGGGGCCACGAGGACGAGAAGCGTAGGGAAGAAGGCTCTCCTTGAGCCTGGATTGGGGGGTCGCAGCACGGCTCCGCCCGCCGCGCGGCCTACGAAAGTGGTCGAAGCGGATGCGTGCTCGCTCGCGCCTGCGGGCGGTCAACGTCCGCCGCACGCACGCCGCGCTGTCCCGGCCCGTTCCGGCGCCGCCAGCTGAGATGCTCCTGATCGGCGGCGACGTCACCTATGGCGCCCCGCGGTCCTTGCTCTTCGTGACAGTCAAGCGGGACAACCCGAGCTGGCGGGACCCTTTCGGCCACTGGTGGCTGGAGGTCGGGGATCAGAGCTACGGCTGGGGGCCGCGGGCGATACCTGTTGGCTTCCGAGGGCTCCTCGCGGGGACCGGGGGCGTGCTGAACGGGATGGGCCTGCTCGGGCGCTCGGGGACGTGGGACCGGGACCCGCAACACGGCCGAGGCTCGGCACACTCCTTCCATCCTGTGCTGACGCTTCCGCTTGGCGACAGTGAGGTGCGGACCCGAGTCCGGGACTGCGCTCACGCCTATCGTGGCGGCTGGAAGTGGGGTCGGGCTGACGGGGCCCAGCGGCACTCGTGCCACTCCTTCCAGGACGCGCTCATGCAGTCCGCCGGCCTCCAGGAGGGTCTCGAGCACTTGGCCAGTCGCGGCAGCGGCTGCCCGTTCCTGTACCGACCCCGGACACTGTGGTGGTGGCTGCAGGAACTCCAGGAAAGACCTGGCTGATGAGGCAGCGTGGCTGGTCAACAGGTCTCAGCTGTCGCCCGCCTGTCGCGGTCTTGGCGGTGCTCTTCGGCATCCTCGGGTTCTGGGCCGTGAAGCTGGTAGGACTCGGCCATAGCGTCCTCGCCTACGGCAGGTACTGGTCGGAGTCGAAGGGCGTGCCGGGTTGCCTGGTGTATGTCGCGCTCGGCGACAGTGCGGCGCAGGGCATCGGTGCCAGTCGACCGGAGCTCGGCTATGTCGGTCTGCTGGCCGAGCGGATGCGCCAACGGACCGGCTGCGAGGTCCTGCTCGTCAACCTCAGCGCCTCCGGCGCCACTGTCCGTGACGTCATCGACCAGCAGCTCCCCAAGCTGCTGGCGTTGCGGCCCGACATCGTCACCGTCGCCGTCGGGGGCAACGACGTGCCGTTCTACGACGCGACCCGGTTCGCTCTTGGCGCCAGTGAGCTGACGGCTCGGCTGCCGGCCGGGACCTACATCGCCGACGTGCCCTACTACATGCACGGGCGGTGGGAGCGGCATGCGGCCGAGGCTGGCGCGATCCTGGGTGCGGGTGCGCTCGCTCATCAGCTGCACGTCGTGCCGCTCCATGACGCAGAGCGCGATCGAGGCAACCGCGCCATGCTCACCGACTTCGCCGCCGACTGGTTCCACCCCAACGACCGTGGGCACCGAGTCTGGGCGGACGCCTTCTGGCTCGTCGTAGAGCAGTCACCCGTGCTGGCTCGAGAACCGGCGCCGCCAAAGGGGGTCGGAAGTCCCTGTTCGCTGGGGACGTCCTGCACTACTCCAGGGGGGTAGCACCGGCGGACGCTCGTGGTGCAGCTCCGGTCCAGCCGGAGCCAGGGCGCGAGAGGTGATCCACGTGATGGGCTACTACGACGGTGACTGGGGCGTCGGCCAATGGCTGGCCATGAGCGCCATGATGTTGTTGTTCTGGGGGACGTTGATCGGCCTTGCGGTCTACGCCGTGAGCGCCTTCCGCAGCGGAGGGCAGCGCGCAGATGCCGGCCGAGCCAGCGCCGTGGATCCAGATGGTGAGCTCGCGGGGCGATTCGCTCGCGGTGAGATCGATGAGCACGACTTCTTGCGTCGCCGCGAGCTGCTGCACAGCACCGCTGCTCGGCCATGACCGCGCCGGCGGTGCTCGTAGCACCGCGCGCCGGTGGCCTCGGACCGTGCCATGACGAGGAGATCCTGACTCGGCTGGGCAAGGCGAGAGGGCAGTTGGCCGGCATCACGTCGATGTGCAAGGCGAGCCGTTCGTGCGTCGACATCCTCGACCAGCTCGCAGCCGTCCGAGCAGCGGTGGATGCCGTTGGCCTGATGGTGCTTCAGGACCACGTCGATGCCTGCCTCCGTGACGCGATCGATCCCGGTGTCGGTGAGCAGAACGCCGCCGAGCTCGTCGTGGCCATTCGCCGCTACTTGCGAACCCGGTGAGTGTGATCGGCATGCCTCGCGTGGGCGCGCCGACGCCCGGGGCCGCGGCTCGTGACGTGGTGTCACGCAGGCCAGTGACCCGAACCGGCTGGTTGCGCGGCGCCTGGAACGGCCTGGCCGGCGTGGCGAGCAACGGCTCTGGGCTTGGCGGCGTTCGCAGTGATGTTCGCCGTCTCGGCGTTCGTGGTCGGGCCCGAGATCAGCGGTCGATCAAGCTCCCCGACCGTTCCTGCCGTCGAGCACGACGACCACCAAGGACGACAAGCAGAAAGCCCGAAGCGGAGATGAGCGACATCGAACCGAGGAGAAGTCATGGGCACCGCTGACGTCGTTGTCGTCACTGGAGTCTTGCTGCTGAGTCTGGCTCTGCTGTGGTTCTTCTTCGGGCCACGTCGAGCTCCCCAGCTTGCCGAGCGTGACGAGCACGTGCAGACCGTCACGGTTGTCGTCCGCGGCGGCTACACCCCCCAGCGCATCGAAGCAGTTGTGGGGGTGCCCCTGCAGATCGTGTTCGACCGGCAGGAGTCGGGAGACTGCACGAGCAAGGTGGTGTTCCCCGATCTAGGGATCAGCCGGATGTTGCCGGCCTTCGAGCGGACCACGGTAGAGCTCGTTCCCCGGGCTGCGGGCGAGTTCGAGTTCTCCTGCGGCATGAACATGGTGCATGGCTCGCTGACCGTCACGTCGGACAGCGACAGTGAGCTGGCAGGTCCCGGTGCCGCGGCGGGCGTCGACGCCCCCGGGGCGGATCCGGCAGCGGAGGAAGCCAAGGAGGTGGCCGCCACCCGGGCTGAGATCCGCGATGTTTCGGGGCGGGTCGCGGTAGGTGCAGTTCTGACCGCACCAGTGCTCTTCGCGGTCATGGCGCACGAGGTCTTCGGTGCCGGTTGGGTGCCAGCACTGCTGCTCAACCGTTGGTGGCAGCTGGCCCTCATCGTCCCGGTCATGCTCTACACCGGCTGGCCGGTGCACCGCACGGGCTGGCTGGCCCTACGCCACCGGTCCGCGGACATGAACACCCTCATCACGTTGGGGACAACCGCAGCATTCAGCTACAGCCTGGTCGTCACGCTGCTCCCAGGCCTGCTCCCCGCGGACGTGCGGGAGGTCTACTACGAGGCGGTCGGGGTCATCCTCACCCTGATCATGACGGGTCGGCTGATTGAGGTGCGGGCCAAGGCAGGCACGGGTGAAGCCATCCGCGCGCTGCTTCAGCTGGAGGCCCGGACCGCGCACGTGGAACGCGGCGGCCTCGAGGTCGAGATCCCGGTAGCGGACGTCCTGGTCGGGGACGTCGTGGTGGTACGCCCGGGCGAGAAGATCCCGGTGGATGGGGAGATGCTCGATGGCCGGTCTGCCATCGACGAGTCGATGGTCACGGGCGAGTCCATCCCCGTGGCCAAGGAAGCCGGCGACCCGCTGATCGGGGCCACGGTCAACCAAACCGGCAGCTTCCGCATGCGTGCCACGCGAGTGGGAAGCGACACCGTGCTGGCCCAGATCGTGCGGCTCGTGCAGCGCGCTCAGGCGTCGAAGGCGCCGATCCAGCGGCTCGCCGACACCGCCTCAAGCTACTTCGTCCCCGTCGTCATGCTGATTGCCCTCGGGGCTTTCGCAGGCTGGTACGTCGCAGGTCCCGCGCCTGCGCTGACCCTCGCTCTGGTGTCCGCGGTGGCCGTGCTGATCATCGCCTGCCCGTGTGCGCTCGGGCTGGCGACTCCGCTGTCGGTGATGGTCGGCACCGGCAAGGGAGCCCAAGCCGGTATTTTGATCCGCTCCGCCGAAGCGCTGGAGACCGCCCACACCCTCGACACCATCGTGTTGGACAAGACCGGGACGCTCACGGTCGGCGCTCCTGTCCTGACGGACATCGACGTTCTCCCGGGCTACGACGCGGACGACATCCTGCTGCTGGCCGCGTCGGTGGAGGCGCGCTCCGAGCATCCCCTCGCCGGCGCCATCCTCGCGGGAGCTCGCCGGCGGGGACTCGTCCTGGAGGACCCCGATGACTTCGAGTCGATCACCGGCAAGGGTGTTCAGGCGCTCGTCGATGGCCGACGGGTCGCGGTGGGAACCCGGCGGCTGCTCGCCGAGGCCAACATCGATCTCGCAGGGTTGTCGCCCCTGGCCGACCGACTCGCCGATGAAGGCAAGACCGCGATGTTCGTCGCCGTCGATGGACACCCTGCGGGGGTGATCGCCGTTGCGGACACCATCAAGCCGGGTGCTGCCGAAGCGGTTGCTGCCATGCAGAGACTTGGCTTGGACGTCCACATGCTCACCGGGGACAACCCGCGTACCGCTGCGGCGATCGCCCGGCAGGCCGGCATCACGCATGTCCTCGCCGAGGTCCTACCCGAGCACAAGGTCGACGAGATCCGCCGGCTGCAGGCAGCCGGACATCGGGTCGGCATGGTCGGCGACGGCATCAACGATGCCCCAGCGCTCGCCGCCGCCGACGTCGGACTGGCCATGGGCACTGGCACCGGCGTGGCCATCGAGTCGGCAGATATCACCCTGATGTCCGGTGCCCTGCACGGCGTCGTGACGGCGGTGGCGCTCAGCAAGGCCACCATGCGCAACATCCGGCAGAACCTGTTCTTCGCGGTCGCTTACAACGGCCTCGGTATCCCGGTGGCTGCGGGCGCCCTCTACCCGTTGCTCGGGTGGCGCCTGTCGCCCATGATCGCCGCCGCGGCGATGGCCGCTTCGTCACTGTCGGTGGTCGGCAATGCCAATCGGCTGCGCCGCTACCGCACACCCACACCCACGCCCGGACCCGCTGCCTCGCCCCCCGCCGTCGAGGCGGGCTCGCCACGACCGCAACCGGTCGGCGTCGGCTCGGAGGGTGAGCGCTGATGGACCAGGACTATGGCCTGTGGCCCACGTGTACGGGCGTTTGGCCCGCACCAAGGAACGCGAGGTTGCAGATCGCTACCCCGACGAATGGCCTGCCTACGCGGCCCGGGTGCGACGGCTCCGTCCGCGCCGCCCCTCAGCTGAGTTCATGCCCCCACCGCCCACCGGGCGAGATGAGTCTGGACCGACCACCAAGGAGAAGTTCCATGCGCATTCGTCACTGCCTCGTCATCACCACGCTGATCGGCGGCTTCCTGGCTGTGCCAGGCGGGGTCGCAGTGGCCAGCCCGTCCGACAACTTTGGATCGCATGTCCGCGCCTGCGCGCAGACCATGGGCTTCTCCGGAAGCCACAACCCGGGAATGCACCGCGGCGCCGCTGGTTGGGATGGGCTGCCGTGTCACCCGCCGCACTGACCGCACTCACCGCATGGGGGCCAGCGCTGCCGGACCTGGTCCAGGCTTCCGCAGAAGCGGCCCCGTGCCCAGGCCGACGGGCAAGGGACTTTCGACCCGATGAGGTCCTACTTCGGGCCCTGTCGGCATACCCATTTTTGGGTGAGCATCAGGGGGCGGAGGAGACGCGCCTTCAGCGTCACCCAGGAGGCGGCTATGCCGGAGGTCCGCTCGAGCATCTCTCGTCAGGATGTCGACGAACTCGTCACCCTTGCCTGCCGGGCCCCCTCCGTGCACAACACTCAACCTTGGCGATTTCGTTACGCTGATGGGGTAGTTGAGCTTCGGGTCGATCCGGTCCGCCAGTTGCGCGTTGCCGATCCGGCGGGGCGCGAGATGGTCATCAGTTGTGGTGCGGCGGTAACCAACCTTGAACTGGGCATCCGCGGTCTCGGGCTGGAACCGCGGGTGCGCCTGCTGCCGGTGGCTTCGGACCCGCTGCTGCTGGCGACCGTCTGCGGCATGCCGGGCGCCGCACCGGCGCGGGCAGAGTTGCGGATGCTTGCGGCGATCCACCGCCGTCACTCCCACCGCGGTCGGTTCGCGGCGTCAGGTCCGCCACCTGCACTGCTTGCCGAGCTCCGACAGACTGCCAGGCGCCATGGCGCGCGACTTGCTGTGATATCTCAAGGTCCCACTGTCGAGGCACTGCTTCGGCTCGCGTGGTTGGCCGACGCGAGGCAGCACGACGGGAATGGCCGGAGCGCCGAGGTACTGGCTTGGGCGGCTGAGCCGGGGAGCCACCGACGCGACGGAGTTCATCGACGCGCCTATCCCGATCAGGCAGCGGTGTCCGCGCCAGGTGCGCTGCCCGGTCGAGATTTCGCCGGTGGGCGCGGGTGGGGCACCGGCGACCCAGCCGATGCGGGCGGCTCGGTCCTTGCTGTTCTACTGACCGACGGCGACCGCACCGCCGACTGGCTGACGGCCGGCAGAGCGCTCCAGTATGTATTGCTGCGCGCGACCTGCGAGTGGGTGTTCGCCTCGTTTGCGACGCAGCCCCTCGAGCTGCCAGACGTGCGTCAGGCTCTCCAGCAGGCCTGTCCCGGCACCGGTAATCCGCAAATGCTCTTCCGACTGGGCTGCTCGGGCACGAGCGCGCAGACGCCACGTCGGCCGGTGCCGGCGGTGTTGACGCTTGACTGAAAGGGCATGCGGCAGTCGCCCATGGCGAACTCACAGAGGCTAACGATGCCCGCGGTGGTTGAGCACAAGGGGACCAAGGGCTCTATCGGTCGAAGGGGGCAGAGTGCAACGGTCAGGTCGTGCACCCGACAGGCAGCCTCCCCGTGGACCTCGTCGACGTGGCCTTGCCCCCCGTCGCTTTCGCCGTCGGCAGCCAGGATGGCGCCATGACAGCTCTTCTGCTCGCCGGGCTGGTTCTCACTGTTCTTGCCATGCTCGTGGGCTACCTCGTTGTGGTGTTTATCGCGATGGCGTCGAACCGGTCGATCCAGCTGCCCCCCAGGGTCGTCCCTGACAACCCCGAGCGCGAGATTCCTCAGGGGGGGTGGACCGTGCTCGACGATCAGCAGGTCGCTCGGTTTCTCAAGCAGTCTCCGCCGTGAGTGATGCTGGTGGGACGCCCCGCAACGCCTGGACGGTGACCTCGCCCATCCGGTAGTTGCGGTGAGGCCGCGAGCTGCGCTGACGGCGGCCATCAGCGTTGGCGTACCGCTCGATCGGCGGCGGGTGCCACGGCCCGAAGCCGCGCGCTACGGCGGGTCTGTCTGCGGGCCCAGGCCTTGGCGGTCTCGAGGCCGGCCGGTGCTGCGGTGGCGGCGACGAGGCAGATCGCCAGCTCCTCGCCGGTGAGCGAGCGGGTGCCGAGGAGATTCGCCAAGGGGCCCCAGGACACCGCGAGCCAGAGCAGGAAGGCGTTGCCGACCAGCGAGAGCAGCAGGAACGGGTTGCCCCGCAGGCCGACGCTGACGATCGACCGGGTCTGCGACCTCAGGGCCAGGGCGATCCCGAGCTGCTGCAACGTCAAGGTGACGAAGACCATGCTCTGCCACTCGTGGCCGCTGCGCTCGGCCCAGACTCCGACTGCGAGCGAGATGGTGCCCACCAGCGTGCCCAGGAGCATGATGCGCCCGAGGAGACCGCCTCCCAGAATCCCTTCGTTGGGGGCGCGTGGGGCTCGGTGCAGGGTGTCGTCCTCGGCGAGCTCAGCTCCTAGGGCTACGCCGGGGAGTCCGTGGGTCAGCATGTTGACCCACAGGATCTGACCGGGCAGCAGTGGCAGGGGGATGCCGACGGCGGGGCCGGCGAGCATGAGCAGGACTTCCGCAAAACCGCCCGACAGGGCGTAGAACAGGAAGCGCCGGACGTTGTCGTAGACCCGTCTGCCCTCAGCGATGGCGGCCACCAGCGTCGCGAAGTTGTCGTCAACGAGGACGACATCGGCGGCCTGCCTGGCCACTTCGGTGCCGCTGCGGCCCATGGCCACCCCGACATCGGCTACCCGCAGCGCCGGCGCGTCATTGACCCCATCACCCGTCATGGCCACGACATGGCCGGCATCCCGCAGAGCCTTGACGATGGCCAGCTTCTGTTCCGGGGCAGTCCGAGCGTAGACGCGGACCTTGTCGAGCTTGTCGGGATCGAGGCCCGAGCTGATCTCCTGCCCGGTTGCTACCAGGCCGTCTTCGTTGAGAATGCCCAAGGCGGTGGCGATGGCAGCCGCCGTGGTCGGGTGGTCACCGGTGATCATGATCGTCCGCACGCCGGCCCGCTGGCAGTCGGCCACTGCCGTCGCCGCGGCGGCGCGTGGTGGGTCGTGGAGTGCAACGAGCCCGAGCAGGCGCAGTCCCTGCTCAGCTGCTAAAGCATCCTGGGGGAGATCGCTTCGCTCGGCCTGGGCCACGGCCAGCACCCGCAGGCCCAGGGTCGTCATGCGTTCGACCTGCTGACGGGCGTCGGCGGTGAGGGACGGATCCTCCTCGACCAGGTCGAGCAGCACCTCGGGAGCGCCCTTGCAGATGACGGTCACATGACCACCAGGTGCGCGGTGCACGGTGGTCATGCGGGCCCGTGCGTGGTCGAACCCGTATTCGGCCAGGCGGGGCCACCGCTCGTGCAGGGCCGGGGTCAGCTGACCACCCTTGGCTCCCAGGGTGAGCAAGGCCCCTTCCATGGGGTCACCGGCCACCGCCCAGTCCCCTTGGTGTTGGGTGAGGTGAGCGTCGTTGCACAACACGATCGCTCGTAGGAGCGGCTCGCCGGCCGTCATGGTGGCAGCGTCTCCGTGCAGCTCGCCCTCGGGGCCGTAGCCCTGTCCGTCGGCTGACATCGCCCCGTCGGGCGTCCAGAAGCCCGTCGCAAACATGGATCCCTCGGTCAGCGTTCCCGTCTTGTCCGAGGCCACCACGGTGACGGAACCTAGTGCCTCGACGGCAGGCAGAATGCGCACCACAGCTCCCTTGCGGGCCATCCGCTGGGCTGCCATGGCGAGGGAGAGGACGAGCACGGCAGGCAATGACTCGGGGATAGCGGCTACCGCAAGGCTGATGGCGGTCAGTGTCATGGTGTTCAGTTCCTGCCCCTGGAAGAGCCCGAGGGCGAAGACCACCAGGCACAGGGCGACCGTCGCTGCAGCGATCTGCCTGCTGAAGCGGGCAAGGCGGGTCTGGAGGGGCGTGGGTGGCGAGATCGTGGTTACCAGCAGGCGGGCGAGCTGACCCACCTGGGTCTGGCTGCCGGTGCTGGTGACGATGAGGCGGGCCCGCCCTCGCGTGACGACCGTGCCGGCGTGCAACATCGAGGTCCGGTCCGCGACGACGGTCTGCTCGGGGCAGTTCGGCACCGCCTTGATCGCGGGGATCGACTCCCCGGTCAGGGTGGCCTCGTCCACCTCCAGACCTTGGGCGTCGAGGAGCCGGCCGTCGGCCGCCACCAGGTCGCCGGCCTCGAGCACCAGCAGATCGCCCGGTACGACGTCTTGGCCGTCGATGAGCTGTGCCCGGCTCGAGCGCACGACACGTGCGGTCGGCGCCGACAGTGAGGCGAGGGCGGCGATGGCCCGTTGGGCGCGGCGCTGCTGAGCCACTCCCAGCGCCGTGTTGAGCGCGACGACAATGCCGATGATGAGGGTGTCGGCGAGGTCACCCACCGCCGCCGTGAACCCGGCGGCGATGATCAGAACCACGATCATGGTCTCGCGGAGCTGCTCCAACACCAGCGCTGGGATCGATGGTGCCGCCGACACCGGAAGGACGTTTCGTCCTTCGTGGAGTCGTCGTTTCGCCTCGTCGACCTCCAGCCCGGCTACGGGGTGGGATCCGAGCGCCGCTGCCATCGCGACCGGATCACTGCTCCACGGCTGGTCTGGCTGCGGCACGTAATCCTGCCGGGTGTCCGCCGTCACTGGTCGTTCCTCCTTCAGGTGGCTCAGGTGACGACGGCGCCTACCGCCAAGAAGGCGATCGTCAGGACGAACAAGATGGCGAGCAACGGCGCCATGAAGCGCAGGAAGCGGTCGTACCTGACCTTGGCCAGCGCCAGACCGCCCATCACGACGGCGGAGGTCGGGGTGAACAGGTTCATCCATCCGGAAGCCGACTGGAAAGCGGTCACGACGACAGCGCGGCTGACGCCTGCGAAGTCGGCCAGTGGGGCGAGCACCGGCATGGCGAGGGTGGCGTGACCTGAGCTCGAAGGGATCAGAAAGGCCAGCGGAATGTTCACGACGAACATGAGCGCAGCGAATACTCCCGACGAGGTCCCGGAGACGGCGTCCTCGAGTGCGTTGAGGATCGTGTCCGTGATCTTCGAGTTGTTCATGATGACTGTGACGCCGCGAGCGAGAACGATGATCAGGGCCGCGCCGACGAAGTCACCCGCGCCGGCCACGATGGTGCTGGTCATGCCCTTCTCGCCCAGTCCGGCTACCAGGCCGATGACGATCGCCATGACGAGGAACAGGGCAGCTAGCTCGGGGAAGTACCAGTCGAGCTGCCAGGCGTACGAGGTGGCGTCCGGGCCATTGATGACCTGAGCCCAGGGGACGATCGCGAAAATCATGGCCGCGAAGGTGCCTGCCATGAGCAGCAGCACCGCCTTGCGCCGGCCGGTGAGCACGGGCGGCGCGACAGCGATGGAGGCGGCGCCCTCATCCTCTGGAAGGAATCCGACGAACGACTTGCTGGGGTCGGCCTTGACCTTGGCGGCGTAGCGGCTGACGTAGGCGATCGTGACGGCCGTCAAGGTGACGTACATGAGGAGACGCAGCACGATGCCGTCTCCGATGGACACGTCGGCGGCGGCCGACGCGGCGCCGGTGGCGAACGGGTTGATCGTCGAGGCGAGGGTGCCGACGCCGGCGCCGACGATGATGACGACGGCGGCGATGAGCCGGTCGTAGCCGAGCGCCAGGACGAGCGGCACGACCAGGCCGTAGAAGCCCAGGGTCTCCTCAGCCATGCCCTCGGTGGTACCGCCGATGGAGAACATCACCATCAAGATGATGATCAGCGGTGCACCGCGGCCGCCGAAGCGGATCCCGATTCGCGCGATGCCGGCGTCGATGGCACCGGACCGCATCGTCATGGTGATGAAGACGCCGATGGCGAGAACGAACAGGAACACGCCGGCCGCGCCGAACAGCTCACCGGACGCGTACGGGCTGATGAACCCGGTGGTGGCGTCCTTGACTCCGTACAAACCGTTCACCGGCGCCATGAACAGCTGGTACAGCCGGTCGGTGAAAGACAGACCTGCGTCGATCTGCTCGTAGCTGCCCGGGATGGGCCGCCCCGACTCCGGGTCGGTCTTGTACTGCCCGCTCGGGACGAGGAACGCCAGCAGCCATACCGAAACGGTGACACCGAACAGGACGGTGAAGGCACTGGGAAACCGCATCCGCCGGGCGGTGGGCTCGTCCTTGCGTGTCGTGGGCGTGCGGTCGATGACACTCATCTGGACTCCCTGGACGCGGACAGGCTGGGCTGCTGACTCCAGGTGTACCGGCGGCACCGCCTCGTGCCCACAGGGCGGAAGTCAGCCGAAGTAAGGCCGAAGGTCCCAAGACGTCGGGAGGGGGGGCTGACAGCCTGATGTCACAGGCAGCGAAGCGAGTTGTCATCCGAAGGAGCGACGATGCCTTACTACGTGGGGTCCGAGGTCGGCCGCCTCCGACAGGCGATCCTGCACCGACCCGACCTGGAGATGAAGCGGCTTACGCCTTCCAACTGCGCGGAGTTCCTATTCGACGACGTGCTGTGGGTCAAGCGGGCTCGCCAAGAGCACGACGCCTTCGCCGACACGCTGCGGGACGCCGACGTGAAGGTGCACTTGTTCCACGAGTTGCTCCACGCCACGCTCGGCATTCCCGAGGCGCGCAAGCACGTGTTGGACCGCGTCCTCGATGAGCGGGTGTTCGGCCCGATGGCCCTGGACACGCTGCGCAACACCTTCGACGTCCTCGACGAGGAGACCCTGACGGAGACCCTCATCGGCGGCATGACCAAGCGCGAGCTTCTCGGTCGGGTGGAGGAGCCGAAGTCGGTCGCATTCCGAGCCCTCGACGCGGATGCGTTTGTGCTGGCGCCGCTGCCCAACCACATGTTCACCCGCGATACATCCGCCTGGATCTACGGCGGCGTGTCCATCAACTCGATGCGCAAGAAGGCCAGAATGCGGGAGACGGTGCACTACGAGGCCATCTACCGCTGGCACCCACTATTTGCGCACACCACGTTCGACGTGTGGTCGGAAGGTTCGGCTAACGGCGTAGCCACCACCGAAGGCGGCGACCTGCACGTCCTCGGACGAGGCGCCGTACTGGTGGGGATGAGCGAGCGCACGACGCCGGCGGGCGTGGAGCGCTTAGCGGTGGAGCTCTTCGCCAAGGGGTCGGCAACCAAGATCGTCGCGCTGCTGATGCCGCAGTCCCGTGCGTTCATGCACCTGGACACGGTCCTGACAATGGTGAGCGAGGACACCTTCACCAAGTACGCCGGTCTGGGCATGCTGCCCTCTTTCACGATCGAGCCCGGGGATACCGAGAAGGAACTGCACACCACCTATCACCCCCCCGAGAACATGCACGCCGCCATCGCTGATGCGCTCGGGGTGCCGTCGATCAACGTCCTGACCGCGACCCAGGATGTGCACTCGGCGGAGCGGGAGCAATGGGACGACGGTTGCAACGTCTTGGCCGTGTCACCTGGTGTCGTCATTGCCTATGAACGCAACGTCACGACGAACACGTACCTGCGGCACCACGGCATCGAGGTCATCACGATCACCGGCAGCGAGCTCGGCCGCGGACGAGGTGGCCCCCGTTGCTTGACGTGCCCCATCGAACGCGACGGCATCTGAACGTGAGCCTGCGTGATGTCTCGACTCCCGCGATCACGCGCCCGGGTCTGACGGCAGCCTGAGGTGCGCATCGTCGTCGCTCTCGGTGGCAACGACCTACTGCGCCGGGGCGAGAAGCCCGATGCCGCCTTCCAGCTCGGGCACGTGCAGGCTGCAGCGGAGGCCCTCCAACCGCTGGCGGCACTGCACGACGTCGTCATCTGCCACGGCAACGGCCCGCAGATCGGACTACTCGCCCTGGAGAGCCAGGCCGACGCGAGCCTCACGCGGCCCTACCCGCTCGACGTCCTCAACGCGCAGACGCAGGGAATGATCGGCTATTGGCTGGCTCAGGCACTGCGCAACGCCGGCGTTCACAACCCGATCATCAGCCTCGTCACCAGACGGTCGTCGCCAGCGCAGACCCGGCATTCGCGGCCCCGACCAAGTTCATCGGACCGGTCTGGACCAGGGAGGTTGCCGAGCAGATGGCCGTCCAGCACGGCTGGTCTACGTCCCGTGACGGTGACGGTTGGCGCCGTGTCGTCGAAGAACTTCGGGAAGCCCGACGCTTTGCCCTTGCGGCGTCTCGGTCTCGACGAGCTGGCTGGGATGCAGTTCGCGGCGGGCTCGATGGGTCCCAAGATCGAGGCCTGCCGACGGTTTGTCAGCCGGACCGGCCGGCCGGCTGCGATCGGGGGCCTGACGGATGCGGCGGCCGTCCTGCGCGGTGGCGCCGGCACCACCATCACGGCCCCGGTCGCCGACGGCGCATGACCTTCGGCCCTATTGCGCATGACGGCGGAGCCGCACAGTGATCCGACACAACGTGATGGACATGAACCCGGAGGGAACGCCGTGCACGACGTCGTGGTCGGTGTCGACAGCTCGATCGTCTCGGAACGAGCCCTCGACCGCGCTCTGATCGAGGCCACGCTGAGCGGAAGCGCGCTTCGCGTCGTACGTGCCTGGGACGCGCCCATGCCGCTCGGCGACATCCAGGGCATGGGGTACGCCGATCCAGCCTCCTTCGCGCGGCTCGAGCTTTCGGCACAGCAGCTGGTCGACGAGTCACTGCGCGACGGGCTGGCCCGGCGCACCGTCGAGGGAACCGTTGACGTCACCACGGAGGTCGCGCAGGGCGACCCTGGCTCCGTCCTCGTCGCGGCTTCGAAGGACGCCGAGCTGATTGTCATCGGGGGTCGTGGACACGGCTACGTGGCCAGCGCCGTGCTCGGCTCGACGACCGGGTTCGTCCTCCACCACGCGCACTGCCCGGTGATGGTCGTGCCGGCAGGAGGTGTGCCGGCAGGCGACTTTGCGCGGGTCGTGGTCGGCGTGGACGACGCGCCTTGCTCGCGGGCCGCACTCGCTTGGGGTGTGGCAGCGGCGCTTCGCCACGCGTGCCCGTTGGTGGTGCTCCATGCGTGGTTCGTCTCCGCGCCAGTCGGTAGCTCGCCGTTGTCGCTCAATCGGCTGCTGCCGGACTTCGGCTTGGCCGCGCGGAACTGGTTGCGGGAGCTGGTGGCAGGCGCAGTTGCCGGCCATCAGCTTGATTCCCAGACCCTGATCGCCCATGGGCCGGCTGCGAAGGCGCTGTTGCACGAAGCAGGTCCCGACGATCTCCTGGTCCTGGGGTCGCGCGGGCGAGGTGGCTTTGCGAGCCTCGTGCTCGGCTCGGTCGCCACCCAGTGCTCCCACCACGCCCGCGGGGTCCTCACCGTGGTCCGCTCCGACGAGGAGCGGCTCAAGACATGACGCCGACTTCGGCCCACCAGGAGGTGAACGACATGACCGCACCACTGCCCGTCGTTGTCGGGGTCGACGGGTCCGACGGCTCGATGACGGCCTTCAGGGTGGCGGTTCGGGAGGCCTACCACCGGGATGCGCCCCTGATCGTCGTCCACGCCTGGCTGCTGAGCGCGCCCGGTCTGCCGCTGGACGTGCCCGCCCGCCTCGATGATGCCACCGAGGAGCGCCTGCGCGTTCTGCTCCGCGTGCACGTCGAGGACCTGCTGGCCACCGAGAAGCACGGCGACGTCGATGTCGACGTCACCTACGGCTGGGGCGGGCGCGTCCTCACCGCGCGATCAGACGCTGCGCAACTCGTGGTGGTCGGGTCCCGGGGCCTGGGTGCGGTGCGGGGCGCGCTTGTGGGGTCGGTCTCCAACTACGTCCTCGAGCACGCCACCTGCCCGGTGATGGTCGTGCATCAGCTGCTCACCGAAGGACCGCGACGCGTGGTCGTGGGGGTGGACGGGTCAGATGCCTCGCTGGCTGCCTTGCGTTGGGCCAATGACTACGCCGTCCGCGCGAGCCTTCCGTTGCTGGCCGTCCACGCCGGCGGCGCGGCTGTCTCCGCCATCCTGCATCCGGGTCTGGCCACCGCACATCACGGGGACGGGTGGAATCGCGACGGGACAAGGCAGTTGGAGCAGTGGTTGGCCACGACGCTGGGCGCCGAACGGGCAGGCGTCGTCGGAAGCCTGGTCGACAGCAGCCCGGTGACGCGGTTCGTCCTGGACCTGGTGCACACCGACGATCTTGTCGTCATCGGCAGGCAGGGGACCGGCGGGTTCGCTGGGCTCCACCTCGGTTCGGTTGCCCGCCGTCTCGCCGCGCAGGTTCCGGGCGCCGTGGTTGTGGTCGGGACGACGGTCGTATCGGTCGAGGCCGAAGACCTTGTCGGCACTTCAGGCGATGTCAACACCTGACCGGCGAAGCGGACTCGTGTCGACGGGCCACGACACCGCTGTGGCGGGCTGACCGGGGGAGTCAGGCGCGACGATTGTGGCTCTGGTCGTGGAACGTGGCGCCCGTGACGAGCAGCGCCGCGCGGTGCTCGTTGGCATGGTGGCCGCAGAACAACAACTCAGCCCCGGTGCGCAGAGTCGCACGCACATAGGCCTGCGCCATGCATCGATCGCAGCGGTCGCCCCTCGACAGAGCAAGTACGTCCTCGCTGGCGAGTGGGTAGGTCGTCGTGGTCATGGCCCCGTCCTCGTTCGCGTGCTAGCTCTGATGTGACGTTCTGAGCGTCGCGACCTCCGCGGTCACGAGAAAGAGGCGAATGACCATCTCTTCGAGACAAGCGGCCCCACCCTGCGAACCCCGCAAGCTCCGCCACAGCCAAGCCCGGCGGCCCGCCACGACGTCGCGCCTCAGCTATTCCGTTGAATTGGGCAGGAACCGTCTTGAGGACGTTCGGCCCTACAGGAGCAACTCGATTGACTTGAGAATGGCGAAAGAACCCATCAACCTGCCACTCGAGAGGGTCGGTATGTCTCTCCTTCCCCACGACACCTCCGATCTCTTCCTGGCACCCGTCACCCTCGAAGTCGATCAGCGCATCGACGAGCTTGGGCGCCTTGGCCCGAAGGCTTTCAGTGATGAGGTCGCACTTCAGAGCGACCTGGCGGACTGGACGCGGGATCTCCGTGAAGCAGCGCTTCTCAGAACCGTCGGACACCTCATCGAGATGCACAACTGGGTCCTGTCGTGGGACCCGCGCGGACTGCGACTCAGTCATAAGGAGCGATACGTCGTGCTGGGTATCCCCGACTCTTTCCGGGTTTTCCTCTCCGGAGCGCCCACGGTCTCTCGGTAGGCCTGCGGAAGCCCGACAGCGCGTCGGGTGAAGCATCGCGTTCGATCTCGGACGGCCGGTCGGGGGGGGCATGGCCTGCGAGCTCGCCTTGGGCGCCGCCGTCGCCTGACGGACCCTGGAGTTCCATCCACAGTCGGGACCTTCGGCTCTGCCATGTCCGATCGGGGTGAACCAGCCTGGGCGGCAACCGAAGGGTCACCCATGGATGCCAGTGTCCAGCGTCGGACCACCCCCCTCGTCCCTCACCTTGGACAAGCCCGATCGGGCAGCCGACCAGTCCAGTCAAAGGCGGGGAGTGAGAGCGTGCTTTGCTCCCGTCTGGAGCTTCGTGAGGTAACGCGGCGACTCGTGAAGGAGTTCGAGGCCGACCAGCCCGCAGGCGCTGTCATCCGTTGTGTGGCCCGCTGCCGCAACGAATTGCTCCGACTCGGCCTCCGAGCAGGGCTCGCGGATGCGGTGGAAGCCATGGCGCGTCGCCGTATTCAGGAACGCAGCGGACGGAGCGTTCTTGTGGGCCTTGGCGAAGGTTGCGCCACGGACTGCCACCCGGCTGAGTTTCTTGGAGGTAAGGAGGGCTGTGATGCTGTTCCGTGATCGCGTCGACGCCGGCCGCCAGCTTGCCCCCCGGCTGATCCACCTGCGCGGGCGTGATCCAGTCGTCGTGGGCCTTCCGCGCGGCGGGTTGCCGGTCGCCTTCGAGGTGGCCAACCTGCTCCACGCGCCGCTCGATGTCGTTGTGGTCCGCAAGCTCGGCACGCCGTACCGCCCTGAACTCGCCATGGGGGCCCTGGGCGAGGGCGGTGTCGTGGTCGTCAACGAGGGCGTGGTTCGCGAGGCGGGAGTGAGCAGCGAGGAGTTCGCGACCGTGCGGGACGCAGAGCAGGTCGAGCTCGACCGGCGCGTGCGCAGGCTCCGGCGGGGAAAGGTGCCTGTTGCGCTGGCCGGGCGGACCGTCGTCATCGTCGACGACGGCGCTGCTACCGTGGCCACGGCCCGCGCGGCCTGCCAGGTCGTTCGCGCCGCCGGCGCCGCACGATTGATTCTCGCCGTGCCTGTCGGCGCGTCCGACACCATGGCGTCGCTGCGGACCGTGGCGGACGAGGTCGTCTGCCTCCAGTTGCCGGAAGACTTTCTGGCGGTGGGGCAGTCGTATGCCGACTTTGCGCCGGTCGGGGACGACGAGGTCGTGAAGCTTCTCGAACGGGCACATCGCCGGATTGCCGAACGACCAGCGCAGATCGACCTGTCCGTTCGCGCGCTGGACGTCATCGTGAGTACGGCCGATGCGGCGCTGCCCGGTCGGCTGACGGTGCCGGGCTCAGCGCAGCTGACGGTCGTCTTTGCGCACGGCAGCGGGAGTAGCCGGCACAGTCCGCGCAATGCCTTCGTCGCTTCGGTTCTCCACCGGGCCGGACTGGGCACCCTGCTCGTCGACCTGCTCACGCCCGCTGAGGAGCGTGATCGGGTCAATGTCTTCGACATCCCGTTGCTCGCCCGCCGCCTCGGCGAGACGGCTGCGTGGCTGCGGACGGCCGGTCTCGGGCCGAGCCGGATCGCCTTCTTTGGAGCGAGCACCGGGGCTGCCGCCGCTCTGTGGGCCTCGGCGGATCCGGGCGCGGACATCGCGGCGGTGGTGTCTCGCGGCGGACGGCCCGACCTTGCCCAGGCCCGCCTCGGCGCGGTAACTGCACCGACTTTGCTCATCGTCGGCAGCCTGGACCGCGAGGTGCTCGACCTCAACCGGGCAGCGCTCGGGCAACTGGGCGGCCAGGCGCAGCTGGCCGTCGTACCCGGCGCCACGCATCTTTTCGAGGAGCCCGGGGCCCTCCCTGCTGCAGCAGACCTAGCACGGGACTGGTTCCTTGACCACCTGACGCTGGCGTTGCACATGTAATTTGCGATGTTGCGTGACTCACCGGGCCGCTCAGAGAGAAGTCCTCAGGTCAGGCCGATGACGCTGCCGTCCAGATCGACGTCCAACTCGAGCAACCGGGGGTGGGCGGGCAGCCCGGGCATCGTGGCGACCGCGCCGGTAAGGACGGACAGGTAGCCGGCGCCGGCGGCGAGGCGAACCTCGCGGACCGGCAGCGTGAAGCCGGTCGGTGCGCCGCGCAGTCCCGGATCGTGCGAGAGGGACAGGTGGGACTTGGCGATGCACACGGGGAGCTGCCCGTAACCCGCTTCGACGAATCGGTCGAGGGCCAACAGGGCCGTGGGATCCCAGGTCACCCCGGCAGCGCCGTACACCTTGGTTGCGAGCAGGTGGACCTTCTGCTGGGCGGAGTCCGTCGGTGTGTAGAGCGCCCGCGGACCTGAGTTGAGCGACGTTGCGTGAGTGGCCACCGCATCCGCCAGGTCGAGGCAGCCGCCCCCTCCCCGTGCGAAGGCGTGATGCTCCGCGACCGCGGCTGCACCGGCGTCGCGAGCGGCGCCCTCCAGGAGCGCGACCTCCTCCTTGGTGTCACCGGGGAAGGAGTTGATCGCGACCACGACAGGGACACCGAAGGCGTGCAGGATGCCGATGTGATGGCACAGGTTCGCCGTCCCGCCTTGCTCGCGCAGGCTGGGCACTGTCGTGACCAGGACGGCGACGTCGGGGTACTCGCCGGAGGCCGGGCACTTGAGATGGAAGAACTTCTCGCCGCCGAGGTCGGAGCCGAAGCCCGCTTCGGTGACCAAGAAGTCCACGCGCGGCAGCGCGAACAGGTCCGCGAGCACTGATGAGCTGCCGAGGGAGAGGTTCCCGAACGGCCCAGTGTGGACCAGCGCGGCCGTGCCCTCGCTGGTCTGCAGCAGGTTGGGTTGCAGCGCCGTGCGGAGCAGGACCGCCATGGCACCAGCAGTGCGCAGTTGCCCGGCGGTCACTGGTTTGCCCTCGGTGTCCCAAGCCGGTACGAGTGCGTCGAGCCGTGCGCGCAGGTCAGCTCGGTGACGGCTGAGCGCGAGCAGTGCCATGACCTCGCTGGCCGCGGTGATGTCGAACCCGGTCTCGCGGGGCGGCCCGTTCCTCCGGCCGCCGAGGCCGACGATCACCTGGCGCAGGCTGCGGTCGTCGATGTCGAGCACGCGCCGCCAGGTGACCGAGCCGACGTCGATACCGCAGCCGCGGTGCAGTGCGTCGTCGACGACTGCGGCGAGCAGGTTGGTGGCAGCGCTGACCGCGGTGGTGTCGCCGAGGTCGAGCAGGCACTCGTCCAGCGGGAGGATCTGCGCGGCACCGCCACCTGCGCCGCCGCCCTTGGCGCCGAGTGTGGGACCGAGTGCCGATTCGCGGAGTGCAACAGCCGACCGGTGTCCGAGACGTGAAAGCCCCATCGCCAGGCCGATTGCCGTGACGGTCTTGCCGATCCCGGTCGCCGTCGGGGTGGTCGCGGTGACGAGCACGTACTTCCCGCGCCGGGGTGGCCGGTAGGTGATCGAGTCCAGGTGGATCTTGGCCCGGTGCGGCCCGTGGAGGTCGTACTCGTCGTTGATGAGGCCGAGCTCGGTGGCCACGTCGGCGATGGGTCGAGGGGAACTCACCGTGGACCTTCCGACGGGTCGGCGCGGGGTAGCAACACCGCAACGGACAGGTGCAACCCGACGAGGGTGCCAGCGATCCGTCCCAGGCGCAGGTGCATGGTCAGGCCGGGTGCGAGAGGTTCTCTACGTCGTGAGCGGCGGCATCCATGAGTTGGTCCGCCAAGGCATAGAGCGCTCGGGCGGCAGCGAGCTCCTCGCCGATCTCGGGGATGGCTGCGTCACCGGGGTTGCGGTCGGCGTTGCCGTCGCCGTGCAGGCTGACACCCTCGCGGCCGGTCAGCACTGCGCGCGCGTGCGTGTGATCGTCGTCCTCGTTGATGATGACGCGGACTGACCAGTCCAGTGTGGGCATGACTCCTCCAAGCGGCGATGTTCGTGACCGTCTCTTACAGGTTGCACCGGTAGGAGGTGACTCAGCAGAGGCGAAGGTCACTCCTCTCGCTCCCCGGGCGACGTTGACGAGGAGCGCGTCGCGACGGCGGGTGAGCAGGACGCCATGCACAGCATTCCGTCGAGCTATGAGCCCGAGGGATGACAGCGGTCGCTGGCGGCCCGGTAGGTGCGCTGGGTGTTACGTGTGGACGACGCGTCGCATCTCTTCGCGGAGGGCGGTGACGGCGGCGCCGATCTCCCGCCCGGCGGCGGCCAGGCTTTTCTCGACTGCGGACACGCTGTGCTCAACGGCCGCTCGCGCCTCTTGGGAGGTGTCGCGCACCTCCATTTCGGCCAGCGCAGCCTGCACCCGGATCTCGTCGAGCTGGCCACGCCAACCCGTCAAGCGGTTGGCTGCTGTGGGCGGCGGACCCTCGCTCGCATTCTCCCAGCTCGCAAGGACGTCGTACGACGTGCGAGCGAGCGCAACCAGCGTGTTGTGGACCTGGGCCCGCTGCTCACCATCGCGGGTCGCGGCAGTGAGATCGCAGTGAAGGAGAGCGGCCTGGGCGTCGACGAGCGCAGCGCCGACCGCCTCCAAGGGGGCTGTCATGCCAGTGATCATGTCGTCCTCTTTCGTTGCGTCAGGGATTGCTGGGGTACGTGATGAGGATGTCGCGGAGCTGCTCGACGAAGCGAAGCGATTCCTCGTATGGGCGCTGCCACACGTTTCGCCCGAAGATCAGTCCGGTCGCCCCCGCAGCCATCGACTCGCGCGCCTTCTCGAACATCGCCTCGTCACCGGCTCGCTCGCCGCCGGAGATGAGAACCAACGTCCTGTTGGCGGACCGCACAACCGCGTCGATGGCCTGTCGGCTGGAGAAGTCCACGTCGTATTCCGCTTTCACAGAGGTCCGCTTCCTCGGGTCCGGAAAGTTCACCTTCACCACATCAGCGCCTAGCTCGCTGGCTGTACGGGCGGCGTAGTCGACGGCGTACAACGAGTCGTTGCCACCCTTCGCCTCGATCGCCGACCCGCGCGGGTAGGCCCACACGATCAGCGGCATCCCGAGCCGCTGCGCGTCCGTGCGGATGCGCCGGTACTGCTCCAGGTCGTGTTCCTGGGCGGGTGTGCCCACATACAGGGTGTAGCCCACCGCGTCGGCTCCGAGCCGCACCGCGTCGTCGACCGTCGCGTTGACCGGCGACAGGGCCTGATCCGACGGTGGGATGTCGGTCTTGCCGTTCAACTTGAGGATGAGCGGCACTTCGCCGGCGAATTCCCAGTAGAACTTTTCGGCCAGCCCGATCTGCAGGACGATCCCGTTGAAGCCACCTTCCAACGCCAGTTTGATGATGTACGTCGGGTCACTGGCCTGCGGGTTGGCGAAGAAGTCGCGGGGTCCGTGCTCAAGACCCTGGTCGTACGGCAGGAACAGCGCGGTCCCATTGCGTAGTCCGTGTTCGCGGAGGATCCGATGCAGGCGGGCCTTTTTTCCGGTGCCCAGACCCAACTCGCTGAGTGGTGGCCTTAAACTCATGCCGGGTCTCCTCATGGGACGCGCCGACTCTCCGGTTGAGGTTCCCGCGGCGGGGGCGCGTGTGCACAGGGCCGAAAGTCACCGGAACGTGCGCCGTCCACGGCGGGACCGCTACCTGGGGGAAGCGCCTCGCGACCTCTCCTGATGAGTGGCGGCCCACCTCAGCCGGACCCCCTCTGCCCTCTCCAGCTCGTCAAGCGCCGCGTCGAGCGAGTGCAGCGCAGTTTCGAGCTCCGGGACCCAGCGGTCCTCGATAGCGCGCAGGCGGCCGCGGGTGGTGACGACCTCGGCGGCGACGACCTGCGCTGCGGCCTGCGCGACGGCGTACGCCACGCCCGCCGCCAGCGCGGCCCGGTAG
>JBKKBU010000319.1:0-3936 GCA_046713755.1 Mycobacteriales bacterium | reverse complement strand
TGATGCCCTCGAGCGAATGCTCCGCCGAGTTGACGACAAGCGCGTCCGGGCGGGCGTGCTGCAACACGTCCTCGTGGACGAGAGAGGCCGCCCAGATGACGATGTCTGCCTCGCCGATCCGCTGCGCACCGCGCAGGGTGATGAGGTCCGCAGCACCCGGGCCCGCGCCGACAAAGGTCACCAGGCCGGTCACAGTTTGCCGCCCCGCGTCGTACGCCGTGCCGGCACGAGGACCGTCGACAGGTACGGCGCTTCGGCGGGTGCGGCCGCCACCGACCCGACCTGCTCGTCCGGCAGCCCGAGCGCGGCGCCGAACACCGCACCCTCGAGCCGGCCGTGCTGCTCCAGCAGGTCACGCACCCGCGACAACTGCCGGCCGCCCTTGTAGGCGACCACCGTGTCGAAGTGCGTGAGGGCTTCGGCGAACGACTCGAGCCCGGCAGTCAGCGGGAGCAGCGCAAGTGACTCGGTGCCCTCGCACAGGACGGTTCCCGACCGCGACGCGAGGTCCTGCATCGCCGTGATGCCGGGCACCGTCGACACGTCGACGCCGGGCAACCGCTCGCGCACCGCATCCGCGAGGTAGGTGAAGGTGCTGTAGACGTGCGGGTCACCGATGGTCGCGAAGGCGACGCTGCCACCGCGCGTGCGCAACTGCTCAGCAACAGCGTCGGCTGCGGATTCCCAGGCCTGCAGTCGCTCCGTGGTCGCTCCGCTGCGGTCGTCGAGGGCGAAGACCAGCCGCTGCACCCGGTCGTGGTCGATGTGGGCGCGGACGGTCGCCTCGGCGCGGCCCTGCTCCTGGGCGTCCATGACCGGCACGACGACGAGATCGGCCTCCCGCAGGACCCGCTCGGCCTTGACCGTCACCAGCTCGGGGTCACCCGGGCCGACGCCTACCCCGATCAGGCGCATGCTGCCGCCACGAACCGGGTCGCGATGCCGGGCACGCCGGCCCAGTGCAGGTGGAGGTACGACGCATGCACTCCCCCGACGACGAAGCCCTCCCCGTTGTCCCAGGCGCCGCCGCCGAGGGGGTCGACCGTCGTGCGGTGGAACTCGTGGCCGGTCACCGGCAGGTCTCCCATCCAGCTCTCGGTCGCCGCCTTGGCTTCGCGGTAGCCGAGCTCCAGTCGGTCGGTCATCCGGGCCGTCGCCGAGAGGACACCGCACATCGGCAGCCCGTCGAGGGACTCGCACAGGTAGAGCAGCCCGGCGCACTCGGCACTCACCGGCGCTCCCGTGGCCACGAGCGCAGCGACGTCGGCGCGCAGCGTCGCGTTGGCCGACAGCGCCGCCGCATGGACCTCCGGGAAGCCACCCCCGATGACCAGCCCGCGCGTTGCGTCCGGCAGGTGCGCGTCCCGGAGCGGATCGACCACCACCACCTCGGCACCAGCTGCGGTCAGCAGCTCGGTGGTCTCAGCGTAAGAGAACGTAAAAGCGACCCCTCCAAACACGGCGATGACCGGCCGGGCCGGCGGACCGGCGACCCCGCTGGTCGATCCGCTCCGCTCCCACCGCCCGGATGTGGCGATCACGCCGGCCTGGCCCCCACCGTTGATCGCCACATCCCCACTCATGGCCGCCTGCGCGGACCACGCGATCGCGTCGAGGGGCGGGGCTGCGCGTGCCACGGCCAGGAGCGCATCGAGATCGAGGGAGGCCTCCGCCAGGTCGGCGAGCCGCTCGACCACAGCGACCGCCGCGTCGGCGCGCTCGGCGGCCGGGACCAGCCCGAGGTGCCGCGAGGGCACCTCGATGCCGGCGTCCCTGCGCAGGACGCCGAGGACCGGCACCGGCGAGCTGGCGAGCGACTCGCGCAGCAAGGCCTCGTGACGGTCCGAGCCCACCCGGTTGAGCACGACACCGGCGAGCTGCACAGAGTCGTCGTACGTCCTGAAGCCGTGGACGAGCGCGGCAACGGATCGTGACTGCGACGAGGCGTCGACCACCAGCACGACCGGCGCGGCGAGCAGCGCCGCGACGTGCGCCGTCGATCCCTCGCTGGTCGAACCGCGGCCGTCGAACAGCCCCATGACACCTTCGATGACAGCGACGTCGGCGCCCCTCGCGCCGTGCAGGAAAAGCGGCGCCACGAGCTGCTCACCAACGAGGACGGGATCGAGGTTGCGGCCCGGGCGGCCGGTGGCCAACGCGTGGTAGCCCGGGTCGATGTAGTCGGGGCCCACCTTGTGCGGTGACACCGCGAGGCCGCGGCGACGCAGCGCGGCCATCAACCCGGTGGCCACCGTCGTCTTCCCCGTGCCGGACGCAGGGGCAGCGAGCACCAGGCGAGGGATCACCACTCGATGCCCCGTTGGCCCTTTTGGCCGGCGTCCATGGGGTGCTTGACCTTGGTGGTTGACAGGACCAGGTCCGCGACCTCGACCAGGCGTGGGTCGGCATCGCGGCCGGTGATGACCACGTGCTGCGATCCCGGGCGGTCGCGCAACGTGGCGACGACGTCGTCGACGTCGACCCAGCCCCACTTCATCGGGTAGGTGAACTCGTCGAGGACGTAGAAGCGGTAGGTCTCGGCAGCCAGGTCGCGCTTGATCTGCTCCCAGCCCTCGCGGGCATCGGCGGCGTGGTCTTCGTCGCTCCCCTGCTTTCGGGTCCACGACCAGCCCTCGCCCATCTTGTGCCACGCGACCGTGCCGCCCTCACCGGTCTCGCCGAGGACCTTGAAGGCCTGCTCCTCGCCGACCTTCCACTTGGCGCTCTTGACGAACTGGAAGACGCCGATGGACCAGCCCTGGTTCCAGGCCCGCAAGGCCATCCCGAAGGCAGCGGTGGACTTCCCCTTCATCTCGCCGGTGTGCACC
Organism: Mycobacteriales bacterium; assembly: GCA_046713755.1. Classification (GTDB taxonomy): domain Bacteria; phylum Actinomycetota; class Actinomycetes; order Mycobacteriales; family SCTD01; genus JAUYQP01. Next base: position 1,108 of record JBKKBU010000319.1, on the reverse strand, counting down.
ACGACAAGCGCACGGTTGCGCCGCTGCCGGGTCGTGAGTCCGTCGTCGGGAATCTCGGTCGGCTGGCCTTGCGGCATGTCAGGCCGCCTTCACGACGCGGGTCAGCGAGTCAGCGGACAGCTCCTCGAGCCGGATCGCCCGGCCCAGGGCGACGCCGAGCACCTGGGCCAGGCCGAGCTGCACCGGTCCGCTCTCGCAGTCGACGACGACGCAGGTCGCGCCGGTGGCGGCCAGGTGCGCGGCTGCCAGGTCAGGCGCCGGACCGCTGGTGTGGCGCCCGTCGGTGACCACGATGACCAGTGCCCGACGGGCCGGGTCGCGGACCTGCTCGACCCGCAGCAGCTCGGCTGCGCGCAGCAGGCCGGCCGCCAGCGGGGTACGACCGCCGGTGGGCACCTCACGCAGCCGCACGACGGCCGCCTCGACGCTGGACGTGGGTGGCAACACCAGCTCCGCGCCGGTGCCGCGGAACGTCACCAGTGCGACCTTGTCGCGGCGTTGGTAGGCGTCGGTCAGCAGCGACAGCACCGCGCCCTTCACGGCGCCGGTGCGCTGCCGCGCGGCCATGGATCCAGAGGTGTCCAGGACGAACAGCACGAGGTTGCCCTCGCGCCCCTCGCGAACCGCTTCCCGTAGATCAGGGGGGCGTACGACGAGACCGCTCCCGCTCCGACCGCGGGCCGCCTGGTGCGGTGCTGCTGCCCGCAGGGTCGCCGTGAGGTGCAGCTGGGACAGCCGCCCCGCGGGTGGTCGGGAGCCGGTGGTCTGACCAGCGCCGCCCTCGGTGCGGGAGCGCCGGCCGGCCGCGCCGCCGCGCCGGTTGACCCCCTCGACCGTCAGGCTCACCGGCTTGTACGCCTCGTTGATCTGGCCACCGCCCGGCATCGTCCGCTCGGATGGTGCGGCAGCAGAGTCCGGGTCAGCGGACGTTGTGGGGTCGGTCCGATCCCCCTCCCGCATCGTCTGCTCAGAGGGTGCGGCGGCAGAGTCCGGGTCAGCGGACGTTGTGGGGTCGGAGGGGGTGTCGCTGCCGCCGTCGGGGCCGTCGGGGTCGGGGCCGTCGGGGCCGTCGGGGCCGTCGGGGTCGGGTCGGTCGTCAGGGTCGGGG
>JBKKBU010000318.1:0-8466 GCA_046713755.1 Mycobacteriales bacterium | reverse complement strand
CTGTGACCCTTGACGAGACCGCTGAGCTCGTAGCGGTGCAGGTCCGCCTCCCGTGTGCCCCACGTCGGACTCAGCCCAGTTGTCGTCGCCATCCCGCTGGCCGGTGCTGAAGCACACGCTCAGCTGCGGATGCCGTCGGCGGTGGTGTCGGCCGTCTTGGGCGCGGTGAGTGAACCGGCGTGGGCCCGCAGCTTCGGGTTGTGGCGTACCGCAACCAGGCTTGCCGCCGTGGTCACGCTCAACACGATGACGATGACGCTCAGGCTGAGAGTGGTGCCGATCTCGGGCAACCGGTCCTCGATGCCGTGACCCCAGTGCAAGACCAGCTTGAGCCCGACGAACGCCAGGATGAGGGCCAGCCCGGTCGACAGGTAAACCAGCCGGTCGAGAAGGCCTGGGACGAGAAAGAACAGCGCGCGTAGACCTAGCAGCGCGAAGGCATTGACCGTAAAGACGATGTACACCTCCTCCGTGACCCCGAAGATCGCCGGGATGGAGTCCAAGGCGAACAGCAGGTCACTGCTGCCGATCGCGACGAGCACGATGAACAGCGGTGTCACCGCTCGGTGGCCCGCCACGCGGGTGAACAACTTGCCGCCGTCGTAGGTCTCGCTGACGGGCAACGCCTTGCGGGTGAGGCGTACCAGGATGTTGTCCTGCACGTCCGGGTCGACGTCGCGGTGCCGGTACAGCTGGATGGCGGTGAGGATCAGCACCAGACCGAAGATGAGGAACATGAAGGCGAAAAGCTGCAGCAGCGCGGCGCCGATGGCGATGAAGACAGCTCGTAGGACGAGTGCGAGCACGATCCCGAACGTGAGGATCTTCTGCCGGTGCACCTCGGGAACTGCGAACGTCGTCATGATGATGACGAACACGAACAGGTTGTCGATGGACAGGCTTTTCTCCAGGATGTACCCGGCGAAGTACTGCGCGCCGAGCTCCCCGCCAGCCTGCGCGGTGAACACCAGCCCGAAGACCACGGCGACCGAGATGTAGAAGACTGAAGAGATCGCGGCTTCCTTGAAGCCAACTGCGTGTGGGCGAAGAGCCGCGAGCCCGAGGTCTGCGGCGAGCAGCGCGACGATCACGGCGATCGTGATGACCCATCGAAGCGTTGTGACCTCAAGCATGTCGGCCGGTTGTTGTGCTGGTCGGCCGCGGGACGCACGTGATGTCACTGAAGGTCATGGGCAAAGGTACGCCGCCCTTCCACGGCGGAAATGGGTCGCACCTTCGGCGTGATCGTTCCGCGCGGGAGCAGTTGCCCGAAGTGACCAAGGTCCGGAAACGCCCGGGACCTTCGGATCTGCCGGTCAGCAGTGGACTTCGCCAGGCTGGAGGCACCCGAGGAGGAACCATGGGACCCGACTTGCTCGCCTCACCGCCGTGGCCACCGGACCCGGTGTCCACTCCCGACGTCACCTCCCGCCTCGAGTGGTACGCCGGCGTCGCCAGCTGGGCGCCGTCGAAGCACAACACCCAACCCTGGCGATTTGTCATCCGGGACCGTGCCCTGGAGTTCTGGGCGGATCCGCTGCGGATGCTCGCTGAGACGGACCCGCATCGTCGGGAGCTCATCATCTCCTGCGGTGCGGCGGTGCAGCTGGCGTGCATCGCGGCCCGTGCAGGTGGCCATCGACCGTTGGTCTCGGTGCTCCCGGACGGCGTCGACGGCGCGCTGGCGCGGCTCGTCGAGAGCGGTCCTTGGGAGCCGACCGAGGAGGATCGCGAGCTCTTGGCGGCCGTGCCCCGTCGGCGGACCGACCGAGGTCCGCTGGACCGTAGCCCGCTCCCCGACGGACTGCCGTTCCTGTTGCAGTCGGCAGCGGCGCAGGAGGGCGCGTCGCTGCGCCTCGTCAGCACTCCCGGGGATCGATCGACGCTGGCCGATCTGGTTCAGCGCGCCGATCGGATGCTCGTGCAGCGGGGTGGCATCGACGTCGAGCTGGCGCGGTGGCTGCGGGAGCCAGCTGATCCGCGCGCTGACGGGGTGCCCTCCGACCACACCCGAGGCGCGGCGGCTTCCTACCGAGCGGGATTTGTCCAGCGGGACTTCTCCACCGCTGACTCGCACCCCGCGCAGGACCGGTTGGGCACGGATGACCCGATCCTGGGGGTGCTGTGCACGACGAGCGACAGCGTCGCCCAGTGGGTGACAGCGGGTCGCGCGCTCGGGGCCCTGCTGCTGCGCGCGGCCGCCGCCGGAGCGAGCGCCTCCTACCTCAACCAACCGATTGAGGAGCCCGCAGTCCGGACCCAGCTGCGAGACCAGCTGGAGCTACCGGGTGTCGCTCAGCTCGTGCTGCGACTCGGCGCCGGGGGTGAGGTTGCCCCGACTCCCCGGCGTGGCTCCCAGGAGGTGATTTTCCGAGCCTGACCGGACCGCTGGTTTCGGGTGCGCGCCTGAGCAATGGCGCCTAGTGTGGCCCTAGTACGCCATGGGCGTGCCCCGTCCAGATCTCGCGCGGGCTCCAACTGCTGTATGGGGACACGCGAGTCATGGCGCACCAGGACAACCTGTCGTCGGTCCTGAGTGAGTTCGCGCGGACGATGCTCACAGACTTCCCGATTCAAGGCATTCTCGACCATCTGGTGCAGCGGATCGTCGACGTGCTCCCGGTCACCGGTGCGGGGGTGACGCTGATCTCACCCGACACCTATCCGCAGTACGTTGCGGCTTCAGATGAAGCCGCGTTGCGCTTCGAACGGCTGCAAGGCGACCTCCGGGAAGGGCCTTGCCTGACCGCCTACGAGTCAGGTGAGCTGGTCGCGGTGCCTGACCTCGCGGCCGACCACCGCTATCCGCAGTTCGGTCCCGCCTGTGTTGCCAGCGGGCTGGCTGCGGTCTTCACGTTTCCGATGCGGCACGGCGACGAGCAGATGGGTGCCCTCGACCTCTACAGGGACAAGATAGGTGGCCTCACTCCGCAAGACCTCGACGTGGCCCAGACGCTGGCCGATGTGGCGGCGGCGTACGTGTTGAACGCGCAGGCCCGTGATCAGGTGCTCGAGGTCGCCCAGCAGTATCGCGTCAGCGCGTTGCACGACGCGCTGACATCTCTTCCCAACCGCGTCCTGCTCCAACAGCGCTTGGCGCACGCTGCGCAGCGAGCCAGCCGGTCGCACACCACGGCGGCGGTCCTGTTCGTTGATCTCGACCGCTTCAAGCGGGTCAACGACATCTATGGCCACTCCGTGGGTGACTCCTTGCTCATCGCGGTCGCGCAACGGTTGGTGGGGCTGGTGCGCCCGGGTGACACCCTCGCCCGGGTGTCCGGCGACGAGTTCGTCATCTTGTGCGAGGACCTCGCCGACGCGTCCGATGCCGAAGACCTGGCCGCACGCATCAACGAGGCCCTGGCCCTGCCGATCGTCGTCCCCGGGACGGAGCTCCTCATCACAGCCAGCGTCGGCATCGCCTACGCGGGACCTGGCGATGCGGTGAACTACCAGTTGGTGATCGATGCGGACACCGCCATGTACCAGGCCAAGCGACGGGGTGGCGGCGCACACCGGGTCCTCGACCTTCGCGCTGCGCGTGAGGCGCTGGACCAGGACCGCATGGAGCAGGACCTGGGCGTGGCACTGGCGAGGGAGGACCTCGAGCTGGTCTACCAGCCCATCGTGCGGCTTGTAGACGGGCTGGTGCTCGGCGTCGAGGCACTGCTTCGCTGGACCCACCCCGACCGAGGGCCGATGCCGGCGCTCACCGCCATCGGGCTGGCCGAGCGGAGCGGGCTGATCGTCGAGCTGGGTGCATGGGTGCTTGAGACCGGTTGCCGGCAACGCAGTCAGTGGCTGGCTGACCACCCGGATCGGCCGTTGGAGCTGGCCGTCAACGTCTCGGCCCGCCAGCTCATGACACGCGGCTTCTCCGAGATGGTCACCACCGTGGTGGACGCGACCGGTATGGACCCCGCTGCCTTGATTCTTGAAGTGACTGAGGGAATCTTCATCGACGACGGCGATCGCGCGATGAGCATCTTGGCCGACCTCAAGGCCAAGGGGATCAGGGTCGCCCTCGACGACTTCGGCACCGGCTACTCCTCGCTCAACTACCTTCGTCGGCTCCCCGTCGACATCGTCAAGATCGACCAAGGCTTCGTGGCCGATGTCGGGCACGATGCGGTGGCGGCGGCGATCGTGGCCTGCGTCACGCAACTGGCGAACGCCTTGGGAATGACCGTCACCGCCGAGGGCGTGGAGACCCAGCATCAGCGCGAGGGACTCGCTGACATCGGGTGCGACCTGGCGCAGGGCTACCTGTTCGCCCGTCCCATGAGTGGCCAGCAGATGTCCGACCACCTCGCGGCCTGCCACGGGCAGCCGCTGCACCTGCCCCCGCGGGTGTCGATCAGGTGAGGGTCGCGACCAGGTAGCCGGCGACGAGCAACAGCCCGGTGGTGAGGTGCGCGACGATATTGGCCTGCATCGCCGGCAGCAGCCCGTAGGGCTGGTCGTAGAACTGCCTGAGGCCACGGTAGGTCTGGACCGAGAACCAACTGCCGGCGAGGGCGATGAGCGTCCAGGCAGGGGTGGCGTCGACCAACGGTCCAGCAGCGATCCAGGCGAAGGCCAAGGTCACGGCGAACGCGTAGCCACGCACCACCCGGTCCTTCGACCAGCGCACGATGAGGGTCCGCTTGCCGGTCGCGGCATCGGAGCTGCGGTCCGGCACCTGGTTCACGTAGAGCACCAGCGCGATGAGGATGCCGACCGGGACCGAGGCGTAGACCGGCTCCCACGACCAGTCACGGGTGACGGCGAGGTAGGTGCCGGCCGCCATGATCGGACCGAATCCCAGCGCCACGACGGGCTCGCCCAGCCCGCGGTGAACCAGGCGGAAGGGCCTGGCCGTGTAGCCGTAGCCGAGCACGAGCGCCAGCGCCCCGATCCACAGCAGGTCCAGGCTGCGGGTCAGAGCGAGCACCAGACCGAGCACTGCGGTCACGGCGTACAAGCCGGTCGCCGTGAGGGCCATCGTGCGGCGCGAGACCAGCCCGTACTGGATGACGCGGGAGCCCCCGGAGAACGGCGTGGGAGTGGTGTTGGCGGCATCGGACCCGCTGTCCGCGTCCGCGACGTCGTTGATGACGTTGATGCCCAAGTGGGCCGCGATCGCGGCCATCAGGCACAGCAGCCACCAGCCGAGGGCGAAGCGGCCGTCATGACCGGCGATGGCGCCACCCAGTGCGACCGGCACGACAGTGGCGGTCAGGAACGGCAACCGGGTGGCGAGGAAGACGGTCCAGAACGCCGACAGCCGCGGGCGTACGCCGAGCTTGTCCAGGTAGGCGCGTCCGACGGGGACGCCCTGCTCCGCGTACTGGAAGAAGGGCGTCTCTGCTTCGTCCCAGCCCGTGGCCCGGGTCGGGGCCACCGTCACCAGCCCACCAGCGACGGCAGCCGTGCCCCACACGTTGACGTAACGGCGTTCGTCGTAGCCCATCCCGGGCTGCGGCCGGATGTGGCTGAAGACCACGCCGACCTCTTGGCCGGTAGCAGGGAGGACCGCCGGTGACAGGGGCCCCAGCACGATCACGTCGTCGGCTGATCCAGCGGCGAAGCCGGCAGCGACGGTGGCTGGGTAGCCGTTTTCGTCTACGTAGGACAGGACGCCGTGCGGGTAGCTGTGGGCGCGCCGGACGCCCTCGTCGATGGCGAGCGCGCCCATCAGAGCGCCCCCGCCGGGACAGCGAGCTCGGTGACCTCGGGCCGCGCGGAGGTATCGCCGCCCCGCCAGAGCAGCACCCGCTCAGGGCGCACCGCGATGGTGTGGCGCTCGAAGAACAGCGGGATGCCGAAGCGGCGCTTCACGAAGAAGTCGATGATCGGCTCCTTGGCTCGCCACATGGGCAACAACCGCTCCCAGCTGGTGTGCGGGTCCTCCTCCGTCAGCACCCGCGCAGTCCCTTGGATGACCGCGCGATGGAAGGGCGCGCCCGGCATGGCGATGGGGTCAGACAGCGAGACCGACACCTGGGCATGCGCCTGGATGTGCTGGAGCTTGCGGGAGAACAGCACGGCGGAGGTGAACAGCACGTGCTCGCCGTCCCAGAACGGGATGAGGGGATAGCTGACCGGTCGACCGGAGGGAGCGACCACCGTCAGCTCGGCGACCAGAGCAACACCCAGCAGCTCGACGACCTCGGAGGGAACCTGGCTGGTCTTCATGGCTTCGATGATCCTCCTGTCCTTGCATGGGCGCCCCCCGAGCTGGCGTGACCTGCGCCTCCTTATCCGACGCGACGTGACGGGGGGCGAATCCTGGAGTCCGGTGACAGTCTCCTTGCCGTCGGGTCAGGAGGGCCAGGGCCCGCAGCCCAGGTAGTCACGCCTCGCCAGCGGACATAGGTCACCCATGTCGGTGGATCACGTCAGCGGGGGTGCGCAGCGGCGCGAGCGGCGTGAACGTGCCCTTCGGCGGGAAGCCCTGCTGGTCGAGCTGGCTGCGGCTGCGGCAGCGCGGGCGCGACGCGGCCTTCGGCTGCGCTCGCCGGCCACGTTGCCGGTGCCCACCCGGTCGGCCCGCGGGGCGCCGGCGCAGGAGTAGCTCGAGAAGCCCTCCTGGCGACCGAGCACAGGACCCGGGTGACGACGTGCGCGCCTATCGGGTGGCCTTCAGCAGCTGGCGGGCGATCACGATGCGCTGGACCTGGTTGGTGCCCTCGTAGATCTGGGTGATCTTGGCGTCGCGCATCATGCGCTCGGCAGGGAAGTCGCGGGTGTAGCCATAGCCGCCCAGCAGCTGCACGGCATCGACGGTGACCTTCATGGCGACGTCGGAGGCGAAGCACTTCGCCATGGCCGAGAAGACCGTGAGGTCGGCGTCGCCGCGCTCGCTCTTGGCGGCTGCGGCGTAGGTGAGCTGGCGGGCGGCCTCCAACTGCATGGCCATGTCGGCGAGCATGAACTGCAGGCCCTGGAACTCGGCGAGCTTCTTGCCGAACTGCGAGCGCTCCTGGACGTAGGACAGGGCCAGGTCGAGAGCGCCCTGGGCGATCCCGAGGGCCTGCGCCGCGATCGTGACTCTGGTGTGGTCGAGGGTCTGCATGGCGATCGACATTCCCTCGCCCTCGCTGCCGACCAGCCGGTCGGCCCCGAGCCGGACGCCGTCGAAGTAGACCTCGCGCGTGGGGGAGCCCTTGATGCCGAGCTTGCGCTCGGGCTGCCCGAAGCTCACCCCAGCATCGGTCTTCTCGACCATGAACGCGCTGATGTGCCGGCCGCGTTTCGCCTCGGGATCGGTGACCGCGAACACGACGTAGACGTCGCCCTCGCCGGCGTTGGTGATCCAGCGCTTGGTGCCATCGAGCACCCAGTCGTCGCCGTGCCGCACGGCGCGGGTCCGCATCGATGCGACGTCCGAGCCGGCATCCGGCTCGGACAGGGCGTAGCAGAACAGCGACTGCCCGGCGGCCAACGGCCCGAGCCAGCGCTGCTTTTGCTCCGGCGTCCCAGCCAGCAGCAGGGGCAGCGACCCGAGCTTGTTGACCGCCGGGATGAGCGAGCTCGAGGCGCAACCCCGGGCGACCTCCTCGATGACCAGACATGCGGCCAGCGCGTCGCCGCCCTGCCCGCCGAACTCCTCGGGGACGTGGACGGCGTGCAGGTCAGCGGCTCGCAGGGCGTCGTACGCCGCCCGCGGGAACGTCGCGGTCTCGTCGACCTCCGCCGCATAGGGAGTGACCTTGTCCGCGACCAGCGCGCGGGTCGCCTCCCGCAAGGCCCGGTGCTCGTCGGACAGGGTGAAGCTGTCGGGGCTCATGCTGCCGAGTTTATGTGGACGTCCACGTACTTGTCGGTAACAAACCGGACTCTTGACCTCAGGTCCGCGCGGCGATCCACTCCTGCCACGGTCCGAGCTCCATGCCCTGGGTGGCGACCCAGGCGTCGTCGTGGACGGTGTCGAGGTAGCGGTCACCGCGGTCGCACAGCAGGGTGACGACGCTGCCGGGAGTCGCGGCCCGACGCATCTCGTCGACGAGGTGCAGGACGCCGACGAGGTTGGTGCCGGTGCTGCCGCCGGCCGACCAGCCGGTGCGCTCCCGCAGCCAGCGAGCAGCCGCGACCGACGCCGCGTCGGGGATCCGCAGCATCCGGTCCACCGCTTCGGGCACGAAGGACGCTTCCATCCGGGCCCGGCCGATGCCCTCGATCCGGGAGCCCGGGCCGACGGCCGAGGCATCCGAGCAAGCCCAGCCCTCGAAGAAGGCCGAGCCCTCGGGATCGACCACGCAGACCTGCGTCGGCAGGCGGCGGAAGCGCATGAAACGGCCGAACGTCGCGGAGGTGCCGCCGGTCCCGGCCCCGACGACCACCCAGGTCGGCACCGGGTGCCGCTCGGATCGGAGCTGCTCCAGGACGCTCTCGGCGATGTTGTTGTTACCCCGCCAGTCGGTGGCCCGCTCGGCGTAGGTGAACTGGTCGAGGTAGTGGCCGTCGACCTCGCGGGCGACTGCC
>JBKKBU010000317.1:0-11562 GCA_046713755.1 Mycobacteriales bacterium | reverse complement strand
ACGAGGAGCTGCAGGTCTTCGCGACGCTGGCCTACGCGGGCTGCCAGGGCGCCGACCACCACTACTACGACGCCCTCGCCGCCCGCCGGATCCTGTCGATCGTTGACGGCAACGTCACCACCGGGCTGGAGAAAAACTACGCGCAGCGCTCGCCGTACCAGTGGAACGTCATGGCCGGCCTGGACACCATCCAGGCCAGCACCGCGCAGTTCGTGTGCGCGACGCTCGCCGGCCGACCACCGAAGTACGCCGGCCCGGCGCAGGCCCGGGCTGCGACCCGCGTCTTCGGGCTCATCACCACGCGATCCACCGACGGCACGACGCCCGACATCGCGGTGCTGCGGGCGGGGCTGAAGTCCTGCGGCGTGACCGTGATCGAGCGCCGCGACGACCAGACGGCCGGCAACGCCCGCAGTGGCGTCGCGACGATGGTGGCGCTGCAGGACGCGGGGGTGACCTCGGTGCTGTGCCTGTGCAACGTCACCGACGTGCGCAACGTCTACATGCCGGCCGCCAGCGCCCAGGGCTACCAGCCGGAGTGGGTGGAGTCGTCGTACATCAACAACGACCTCGACAACAGCTACGGCGGTGGCAACGCACCGGCTGACCAGGCCGGCCACGTGCTCGGCGTGACCTTCCGCAACAAGCTCCGGCCCCGGCAGGACATGCCCTGGTTCGCCGCGGTGCGGGAGGGCGACCCCTCAGCGGACCCCAGCGCGCAGACCTACTACTCGGCCAACTCGCGCTACCAGCAGCTGCTGTTGCTCGCTTCCGGTCTGCAGCTGGCCGGGCCGAAGCTGACCCCTGCCAGCTTTGCGGACGGGCTGTTCCGGGCCCGGTTCCCCAACCCCGGGGCTGCTGGTCCGCCGGCGTTCCAGGCGCGGGTGGGCTTCGCGGGGCCGAGGCACGTCATGAGCGTCGACGCCGCGATGTTCTGGTTCGACCCGACCCGGCCGGGTGTCATCGACTCGTCGATCCCCGGTCGGATCTGCTACGTCTTCGGGGGCCGCCGCTTCGCCCCGGGCCAGTGGCAGCGCAGCGACCCGCCCTTCTTCGCAGCGGATTCCTGCCCGTGACGACCGTCGTACGACAGGCGCTGGCGCGCCGGCCCGAGCTGCTCGTGCTCGCGGCTGTCGTCCCTGTCCTCCTGCTCTTGCCCGGCCGGCTCCCGACCGGTGTCCTGGCCCTCGGGGTCGTGACGGCAGCACCCCTCGCGCTGCACGCCGCGGGCATCGTGCTGGTCTTCCGGAGCAACCGGTTCATCAACTTCGCGCAGCTGCAGATCGGCGCGGTCGCCGGCACGCTGTTCGCCCTGCTGGTCAACGCCCGGCCGGTGTTCCGCGGGGTCGCCGCGGTGTGCCCGCCCTGCCTCGAGCGGGTCACGCCGACCCAGCTCGAGGTGGCGTACTGGCTGTCATTGGCCGTCTCGCTCGCGGTGTCGGTCGGCCTCGGCTGGCTGCTCTACGTCGCCGTCGTGCGCCGACTCGACCAGGCTCCGCGGCTGGTGGCGACGGTCGCGTCGATCTTCCTCATCACCTTGCTCGCGGGCCTGCAGCGGCTGCTCGTCAGGCTGCTCAGCACGCAGGAGCAGCAGACCTTCGGCGGCGTCACCAATGCCGTGCCGCCGCCGGTGGGTGGTCGCTTCGCGATCGGACCGGCGCAGTTCGGGCTGCCCGAGGTGCTGCTCGTCCTCACCGCCGTCGGCGCGATCGCCGGCATCTCGCTGTGGCTGCAGCGCAGCCGCACCGGCACCGCGATCAGGGCGGCGTCCGAGGACGCGACCCGCGCACAGACCCTCGGCATCGATGCCGGCCGGGTCACCGGCCGGGTGTGGATGCTCGTGGGTGGGCTGTCGGGCGCGGCCGCCGTCCTGACGACGATGAGCCAGCCGGCCGGGACCGGCGACGCTCCCGCCGCCGGCACACAGCTGGTGCGGATCCTGACGGTCGTCGTCGTGGCCCGGCTGGTCAGCCTGCCGATGGCCGGGCTGGCAGCGCTTGCTCTGGGGGTGCTCACCTCGTCGGTGGAGTTCGCCGTCGGCAGCACCAACCTGCTCGACGGCGCGCTGGTGGTGATCGTCAGCGTCCTCCTGCTGCTGCAGCGCCGGGAGGCGACCCGCACCGACGTCGATGCCTCCAGCGCCTACCTCGCCGGTCGGCAAGCCCGGCCGGTCCCGCGCGAGCTGCGGGCCTTACCCAGCGTCCAGGGGTTGCTGCGAAGTGGGATCGGACTGCTCGTGGTCCTCCTCGTCGGTGCGCCGTTCGCGCTGTCGCCGAGCCAGACGAGCACCCTGTCCACGACCCTCATCTACGCCACCGTCGGCACGTCACTGCTCGTCCTCACCGGCTGGGCGGGGCTGGTCAGCCTCGGCCAATTCGGCTTCGCGGCAGTGGGGGCCTACGTCGCCGCCGCGAGCGGGCTGCCCTTCCTGCTGGCGCTTCCCGCCGGTGGTCTCGCCGGCGCCGCGGTCGCCGTCCTCGTCGGCTTGCCGGCGCTGCGGCTGCGCCCGTTGACCCTCGCTATCAGCACCCTGGCTTTTGCCGCAGCCGTCCCGGCAGTGCTGCTCAACCCCGATGCGCTCGGCCGCGCTCTGCCCGACACCCTCGAGCGACCACTGCTGCTCGGGATCGATCTCGAGGACCAGCGGGCTTTTTACGCCGTGGCGCTCGCGCTGCTCTTGCTGTCGGTCGGTGCCGTCGCCGGGCTGCGGCGCAGTCGCACCGCCCGTGCGCTGCTCGCCGCGCGCGACAACGAGCCGGCCGCGCAAGCCTTCGGCATCAGCCTGCTCAGCCTGCGGCTCTCGGCGTTCGCGCTGTCCGGTTTCTTGGCCGCGACAGCGGGTGCCCTGTTCGCCTACCAGCAGGCAGGAGTGAAGGCCGACTCCTTCGCCGTCGAGCAGAGCCTGCTGGTCTTCACCTACACGGTGGTCGGTGGGCTCGGCTCGATCGGTGGGCCACTGCTCGGCTTCGCGGCGCTGGCCGTGCTGTCGCTCGTGACGGCCAACCCGACGATCCTCAACCTGGTCAACGGCCTGGGTGGAGTGGCGCTGCTGCTGCTTGCTCCGGGCGGGCTCGCGCAGCTTGCCCTCGACGGCCGTGACGGGCTGCTCCGTCGCATCGCGGCCCGCAACGGCATCGCGGCTCCCGGCCTGTCACCACGGTCCCGCACCGACGGTGACCGACCGGTGGCTCCGATCACACCGCAGGCCAAGCCCGGGGGTGGCACCGTCTTCGTGCCTCGGCGCTACGCCCTGACCGGTTGGACGCCGTCGGCGCGGGAGGCCGAGCGTGACTGAGCTCTCCAACCGGCCACTGGTGCCATCGGACAGACAACTCCGCGAGGGCGACCTGCCCGCCGCTGCCGTGGTCGAGACCGGGCCGGCCGACGACGGCCAGGGTGGCCTGTCGGTGCGCCGCATCCTGGGCGACCTCAACCCACGGCGGGTCGTCGGGCCCAAGGGTGTCCTGCTCGTGCTGTGCCTCACCTCGCTGACCTCGCGCGTCGATGACGCGGCGCTCGGCGTGCTGCTGCCGCAGATCCGGGCAGAGTTCGGGGTGTCGTTGGCTTTTTTTGGCGCGCTCAGCTCGTTCGTGGGGGCGGCGTTCATCCTCACGACGCTGCCGATGGGCTATCTCGCGGATCGTGTGCAGCGGGTCTGGCTGCTGCGCATCGGCAGCCTCGCGACCGCGGCGACGGTGGCCCTGCAAGGCGTCGCTGGGAGCGTCTCGGCACTGGTGGGCGCTCGGGTCGCCAACGGCGTCGCCCTCGGTGTCGGCACCCCGGCGAGCTTCCCCCTGATGGCCGACTGGTACCCACCGAAGAGCCGGGCCAGGGTCTTCGGGATCTACTTCGCCGCCGCGCAGATCGGCCGGGTGGTCGGGCCGGTCACCGCCGGGCTGCTCGGTGACGCCTTCGGCTGGCGACCGACGCTGCTTGCGCTCGGTGGGCTCGGCGTCGTCGTTGCGCTGCTGACGTTCTTCCTGCGCGAGCCGGTCCGGGGTCGCTACGACCGTCCCGATGCGCTCGAGGCGCCCGCGCCGAAGCCGCTCAGCTTCGCCGCCAGCTACCGCGCCGCTGCCGGCATCTCGACGCTGCGCCGGCTCTGGTACGCCACGCCGCTGCTGAACTCCCGCGGGCTGTTCACCTTCATCGTGCAGCCGCTGTTCCTGTTCGAGGTCTACGGGCTGTCCGTGACGCAGCTCGGTCTGGTGCAGGCACTGACTGGGTCAGTCGGGTTGGTGGGCCTGTTGTTCGCCGGCGCCATTGGCGACCGGTTGCTCACCACCCGGCCGGGCCGCTTCATGGTCTTCATGGGCTGTGCTCCGGTGCTGCAGGCCGCCGTGCTGGTCCTGCTGTCGTTCCGGCCGCCGTTGCCGATCGCGCTCGGCGCGCTGCTGCTGCTGGTCGTGTTCGAGCAGTCGCTGCAACCGGCGTTCTATGCGCTGATCGCCTTCGTCGTCCCGTCCCGGATCCGCGGGCTGGGGCTGTCGACCAACGCGCCCTGGCAGCTGGCCGGGCTGGCAGCGGCACCCTTCATCCTGCTGCTCGTCGACTCCTACCCGCTTGAGAAGGGACTGCTCGTCTTCGTGCCGCTGCTGCTGCTTGCGGGCCTCATCCTCGGCACCGGCTCGGTCGGAGTCGAGCGCGACATCCGAGCGGCCAAGGCGGCCGACGCCGCGGATGACGCGCTGCGCACGGCCCGCTCGGAGGGTCGGACCCCGCTGCTGGTCTGCCGCGGCGTGGAGGTGTCGTACGGCGGCGTACAGGTGCTTTTTGGTGTCGACCTCGACGTCGAAGCCGGCGAGGTGGTCGCCCTCGTCGGGACCAACGGCGCGGGCAAGTCCACCCTGCTGCGGGCGCTGGCCGGCACCAGCCGGATCGGCGGCGGCGCGATCCTGTTCGACGGCCAGGACACCACGACGGTGCCGCCACACGAGATCGCTGCGCTCGGGGTCGTGCTGATGCCGGGTGGCGCCGCAGTCTTCCCGGCGCTGACGGTCGCGGAGAACCTGCGCGCGGCTGCGTGGACCGTCGACGAGAGCGCAGCGATGGAGCGCACTGAGGAGGTGCTTGCCCTCTTCCCGGTCCTGCGCGAGCGGCTCGGCGCCATGGCTGGCTCGCTGTCCGGTGGTGAGCAGCAGATGGTCGGACTGTCCCAGGCACTGTTGATGGCGCCGCGACTCCTGCTGGTCGACGAGCTGTCGCTCGGCCTCGCACCGATGGTCGTCGAGCAGCTGCTCGACGTGCTGCGGACCCTCAACGAACGGGGCACGACCGTCGTCATGGTCGAGCAGTCCCTCAACGTCGCCCTGACGATCGCCGACCGGGCGGTGTTCATGGAGAAGGGCGAGATCCGCTTCGACGGCCCGACCGAGGAGCTGCTGTCGCGGCCGGACCTGGTGCGGAGCGTCTTCATGGGCGGTGCCGCCGGTGGCACCAGGGTCATCGCCCGCCGCCCGTTCGCGGCCGATGTCACCACCACGGCGCCGGCCCTCGAGGTCCGCGACCTGGCGGTCTCGTTCGGCGGGGTGGCGGCGCTGCGCGGGGTCGATCTCGCCGTCGCACCCGGCGAGGTGGTCGGCATTCTCGGGCCCAACGGGGCGGGCAAGACGACGCTGTTCGACCTGGTGTCGGGCTTCACGGTGCCGGATCGAGGCGTCGTTCTGCTCAACGGCCGGGACGTGACGGGTGACGCCCCCGATGCGCGGGCTCGGGCCGGCTTGGGGCGGTCGTTCCAGAGCGCGCGGCTGTTTCCCGCCCTCACCGTCCGGGAGACCCTCGCGACGGCGCTGGAGCGCAAAGCGGTCCGCAACCCGCTGCTCGGTGCGGTGTGGGCGCCGCAGGTGCGGGCCTCGGAGCGGCGGATCGCCCGCCAGGTCGACCGGCTCGTGGACCTGCTCGGCCTCGGGGTCTACGCCGACTCGACCCTTGCTGAGCTGTCGACCGGCAGTCGGCGGGCTGTCGACGTCGCCTGCGTCATCGCCCTTGAGCCATCGGTGCTGCTGCTCGACGAGCCGTCCTCAGGACTGGCCCAGGCCGAGACCGAAGCGCTCGGTCCGCTGCTGCTGCGGATCGTCCGCGAGACCGGCTGCGGCATGCTGGTCATCGAGCACGACCTGCCCCTCGTGACGGCGATGTCGGACCGGCTGGTGGCGATGGAGTCCGGCACCGTGCTGGTCGCCGGGCCACCGGCGCAGGTCCGGGCCGACCCGCGGGTGCTGGCCTCCTACCTCGCTGCGTCCGACGACGTCGTCGCGCGGTCGGGCCGGATGGGTGCCCTCGCCGCTGTGCTGTCCGCCGACCCTGCTGACTCCGATGAGAGGACCTGACCGTGCCCGGAAGGACGAGGAGCAAGGCGCCGTTGCGGATGACCGGCGCCGGCTTCGGCGAGCGCTTCGAGCGGATGGTCGACAACGTCGGCACCGTGCTCAAGGGCAAGGACGACGTCGTCCGGCTGTCGCTGACCGCGCTGCTGGCGAACGGCCACCTGCTGTTCGAGGACTTCCCCGGCACCGGCAAGACGATGCTGGCGAGGGCGCTGTCGGCGACGGTGTCCGCCACCACGTCGCGCGTGCAGTGCACCCCCGACCTGCTGCCCGCCGACATCACCGGCTCGCCGGTGCTGGACCGGGCGACCGGTGGTTTTGTCTTCCGCCCCGGACCGGTTTTCGCCAATGTCTTTCTTGCCGACGAGATCAACCGGGCTACGCCCAAGACGCAGTCGGCGCTGCTCGAGGCGATGGCCGAGCGCACGGTCACCGTCGACGGCACCACCCACCGGCTGCCCAACCCGTTCTTCGTGCTCGCGACCGAGAACCCCATCGAGCTGGCTGGCACCTTCCCGCTGCCGGAAGCGCAGCTCGACCGCTTCCTGTTCAAGCTCTCGCTGGGCTACGCCTCACCTGAGGCGGAGGTCGAGGTGCTCATGTCGCACCGCCGGGGCGATTCGATCGACACCATTCACGCGGTCGTGGACACCGAGGAGATCCTCGCGATGATGGCCTGGGCCGCGGAGGTCGAGGTCAGTCCGCAGATGGCCCGCTACATCGTCGACCTGTGCCAGGCGACCCGCAGCGACCCGGCATTGCAGATGGGCGCCAGCAGCCGGGCGGCCCTCGCCCTGATGCGGGCCGCCCGGGTGGTCGCCGCCTCACAAGGGCGGGACGACCTGCTGCCTGACGACGTGCGACTGCTGGTCCCCGCGGTGTTCGGTCACCGCCTGCTGCTTACCCCCGACGCGATGCTGCGCGAGGAAACGGTCGAGGGCGTCGTGGACCGGCTGCTCGCCTCCGTCAAGGCCCCGCTCGGGTTGGGCAAGAGCGCCTAGTGACTGCTGCGACGACGCGCGTGGCCGGCCCCCGCGGGGCCGGCCTGCTCGCCGTTGCTGAGCGGCGGCTGGGGCTCACTCCCGCGGGGGTGGTCGTCGCCGCCCTGGTCCTGCCGGGAATCGCCCTCGGTCAGGTGCTCGGCAGTCGCCCGCTGCTCCTGCTCGTCTACGGCGCCCTCGCGGTCGTCGGCCTTTCCCGGCTGCTCGCCCGCCGCCGGCTGTCGGTCGAGGCGGTCCGCTCGAGCCTGCCGACCCGGGTGCGGGAGGGCGCCGTTGTCGACGTCGAGCTGTCCGTCACGGCGCGCCGGCGGCTTGCCACGGTGGTGCTCGAGGAGGTCCTGCCCGAACCGTTCGGCGTGCCGGTGCGGGTGCCGGTGCCGGTGCTGCCAGCTGGGCAGGCCGTGGTCCACGGCTACCGCTTCACCGCTCGGCGCCGGGGGGTGCACAGCGTCGGACCGCTGATCGCCGAGTGGAGCGACCCCTTCGGTCTGACCCGCAAGCGGGTCGTCCTCACCGCCGCCGAGACCGTCATCGTGCACCCCAACGTGGAGCGGGTCTCCGACCGCGTCACCAGCCGCGAGTGGGAGGACCCGCCGGTGCGGCCGCCGCAGTCGCGCCCTTGGCCCAGTGGCTTCGAGTTCTACGGCCTGCGTGACTACGTCGCCGGCGATGACCCGCGTCGCATCAACTGGCGGGCGACGGCACGCAGCGGCGGCGGAATCGATGGGGACGGCCGCTACCTGGTGCGCGAGTCCGAGCAGGGCATCACCGACCGGGTCCGGCTGGTGCTCGACACCGACAGCGCGCGGCACACCGCGGGGGACCCGAGCGAGACCTTCGAGGTGGCGGTGCGGGCGGCTGCCTCGCTCGGCGTGAAGCACCTCACCGACGGCTTCTCGGTGTCGCTCGAGTCTGGCAGCGGCACCCTGGCGAAGGCGCTGCGCGGCACCCGCAGCCGGATCCCGCTGCTCGACCGGCTGGCCGAGGTGCAGCCCGAGCGGGCGCCGCTGGCCACCGCCCTGGACCGGCTGTTCCTGGACCCGCAGCGCAGCACCCACAACGTCATCATCACGCCCCACATCGACGTCGAGACGGCTCGTCGCATCTCGCTGCTGCGGGCCCGCGGTAGCTCGATCGTGTTGGTGCTGGTGCTGTCAGAGGACACCGACCCCGCCGGGATCCACCGGGCCGCCGGCCTCGGCTGCCCGGTCGTCGAGCTCCGTCCCGGCGCCACCCTCACGGCCAGCACCGCCGCCGTCGTCGGGGCGGGGGTGCGATGACGCTCGCCCCGATCGATGCCGACGTCATCGGGCCACTCGACGACCTCGACGACGTGGACGACCTCAACGCGACCGAGGCCGGGGGTCCGGTCGGGGTCGGTCCCGGGGGTCCGGCGGCCCCGGCTGCGCTGACCTGCGCCGCGGCGCTGCTGGCGGCGAGCGCCTTCGGCTGGGTGGCCGGCAGCATCTTCACCGGCCTGCTTGCTCGCGGCGTCGGGCTGCTGGGCGCGGCACTCGGGGTCGGGGTCGCGCTGCTGTCCGCCCGTAGTCGACAGCCCGCCGTCATCCAGTACGCCGGCGCCGTGCTCGCCCTCGTCGTCGGTGCCCTGCTTGTCCTGCCGCTCGCCGACGGCACCCCGCTGCCGACGCTGGTCGTCGAGGCGGTGCGCGATGGCGGCCTGGGGCAGCCGCCGGTCGCCTTCGACCCCGGGTGGCGCTTCCTCCTGCTGGTGACAACAGCGCTGCTCGGCGAAGCGATCGCGGCGCTCGCCTTGTCCTTCGGTCGGCCCCGCACCGCGGCGCTGCTCGCCCTGCCCTTCGTGGTCGGGGGAGTGCTGCTGCAACCTGCCGAGACCGAGGTGACGGCCGCGCTGGTGGCGCTGCTGCTGCTGGTCGCCTCGCTCGCGGTCGCGTTTGGTGCCGACCTCGCGGCCGCGGGCGCCGGGTCGGGGGGCTTCGAGCTGCGCCGGCTGGCGCGGGGCGCAGTCGCGCTCGTCGTCCTCGGTGGGGCCCTCGCCGGCGTTGCTCAGCTGGGTTTTTTGTTCCCGCCGTCGGCTGCGGCCTCAGTCATCCCGCCGATGCGACCTCCGGCGCCACCACCCTCGGTCGACCGGGTCCTGTTCACCGTGACTGCCGACCGGCCCACGACCTGGCGCCTCGGCACCCTCGACGTCTACCGGACGACAGCCTGGCTGACCCCGCCGTACGACGCCTCGACGCTGGTCCCTGTCGACGGCCCGGTCCCCATCGGGCCATCGGACACCCGCGGGCCGGTGGCCGCCGCCGGGCTCACCGCGCGGATCACCCTGCTGGACCTGGCCGGCAAGTCCCTGCCGGGTCTGGCCAACCCGCTGTCGGTCACCGGCGGTCCCGAGGTGCTCTACGACCCCCGGACGCAGTCCCTGCGCACGGCCGGCACCCGACCTGCGCGCGGCACCAGCTACGAGGTGACGGCTCCGGCCGCACCCGACGGTCGGACCTTGTCGGCCGTGACGGCGGCGCCCGCCCAGCAGGTCCAGGAGTTCCTCGAGGTGCCGACGCCCCCCGCTGAGGTCACGGCGCTGCTGGCCGCCGCCCCGACGGCGCCGTTCGCGCGGCTGCAGTTCGTACGCCGGGCCTACTTCGCCAAGGTGGGCGCCGCGGGTGCCGGCAACCCGGTCGACGTGCCGCCGGCGCGGGTCGCCGAGATGCTTGCCGGTCGGGAGGCGACGCCCTACGAGATCACCGCTGGTGAGGTGCTTTTAGCTCGATGGGCTGGGGTTCCCGCTCGACTCGGCTACGGCTGGTTCGGCGGTGATCGCGTCGTCGGCCAGCCCGGCGCCGTCGAGATCCGGCCGCGACACGGCGCGACCTGGCTCGAGGTCCACTTCGCCGGCTCGGGCTGGGTCCCGATCGTCGGCACACCACCCAAGGCCAAGGCCAGCACGAGCACGGCGGACCGCAACAACAACCCCTCGGTGCGCCCGACCGACGAGCTGGCGCTGGTCGTCTACGTCCCGGTCGAGTTCTCCTCGGCGCGGCTGGCGTACGTGCTGGTGCGCTACTACGTCGTACGCGCCCTGCCCGTGCTGCTGGTCATCGGTCTGGTCCTCGCCCTGCTGCCAGCCCTGGCGCGATTGGCGCGACGCACCGCCCGCCGCCGGGCGGCGGCGCGGCTCGGTCCGCGGGCGAAGGTCGCGGCCGCCTACGCCGAGCTGCGGGACAGCGTGACCGACCTCGGGCTCGCCGGCCCGGCGGTGTCACCCCTCGAGCTGGTCGCGCTGGTCGAGCCCGACGACGAGCACCGCGAGCTGGCGTGGCTGGTCACCCGCGGTCTGTGGGGCGACCTCGCCCGGGACCTGCAGCCGGCGGACGTCGAGACCGCCGAGACGATGTCGCGATCGGTGGGCAAGCGGCTGCGGGCGGCCCAGCCGGGGCTCACCCGCGTCGCGGCACTCACCTCCCGGGCGTCGTTGCGCGATCCCTGGACGACCGAGCTGCCGACGGTGTGGCCGGCACGCAGGGGTGGCCGTCGGTGGCTGCTCCGACCGCTGCCGGTGGCACTCGTCGCCGTGCTGCTGGTCCTCACCGGTGTCGGTGTCGTCAGCACCTCCAGGTCGGAGCCCGTGCTGGGGCCGCCCCGGCCGCTCCCCGCCCAGCTGGTGCCGACCGCTCTGGGTGACGTCCGCTTCGTGCGGGAGCGGGCAGCGGAGAGCAGCTTCGGGGCCGGCTCGCTCACCACCGAAGGGCAGGTGTTCAGCGTCCGGCAGGGCGACGTCGTCCAGGGTTCGATCCAGGTGGCGGCGCTCGCCCCGCGAGTCGACGTGCGCGACCCGCGGGTGCGCGACCAGGTGCTGTCCGGTGTCGGCGGGGGGCGCTTCGCACCGGCGCGGATCGGCGAGGAGCGAGTCTTCCGGTTGGCCTCCGGCGAGCAGACCGTGCTGCTGTCGTTCGCCCGCGATGGCCGCGGCTACACCCTGATGTCGGCCCGCGCTGCCTACGCCGACGCGGAGCGACTGTTCGCGGCGGTGCTCGCCTTCGGTCGGGGCGAGGGCGCCGCCAGTCTCGGCACGCCCGACGTGCCGGTCCCGGACCCGCGCCGAGGAAGTGCCTCGTGACCACCCGTCGGCTGCTGCCGCTCCTCGTCGTACTCCCGCTGCTTGCGGCTGGCTGCAGCGCACCGGAGAAGCCGCTGGAGCTGGGGTTCAAGGAGGTGCCCACCGACGTGGTGCTCGGAGCTCAGAGCTCCCCGACGCC
>JBKKBU010000316.1:0-18001 GCA_046713755.1 Mycobacteriales bacterium | reverse complement strand
CCGGGTGCGTCATGTGGAGTACGCCGAGTCCTCGTGCACGTACGCCGTGGTGAGGGCGGTGGTGCGGACCGGCGCGGTGGCGGCGCCGGCGGGCAGGTCGATGACAACGTGGACGGCTCGGCCGTCGAAGGCGACCTTCGCCGGGTCCTCGAAGGCCTCGCCGGACCGGCAGACCTGCACGCCGTTGAAGGAGATGTCGACCTGGGCGACCTCGAAGGCCGCGGTGGTCGTGCCGACCGAAGCGAGCACCCTGCCCCAGTTGGGGTCCTCGCCAAAGACGGCGCACTTGAACAGGTTGCTGCGGGCGACCGAACGGGCGACCTCGACGGCGTTGTCCTCGCTGGCGGCGCCGACCACCTCGATGGCGATGTCGTGGGCGGAGCCCTCGGCGTCAGTGAGCAGCTGGCCGGCCAGGTCGGCACAGACGGCTCGGACCGCCTCGTCGAAGTCGGCCGGCTCTGGGACCACGGCGGCCGCCCCGGAGGCCATCAGCAGGACCGTGTCGTTGGTGGACTGGCAGCCGTCGGAGTCAAGCCGGTCGAAGGTGGTGCGGGTGGCTGCCCGCAGCGCCCGGTCGCAGTCGGCGGCGGTCACGTCCGCATCGGTGGTGAGGACGACGAGCATCGTCGCGAGGGCCGGGGCGAGCATGCCCGCGCCCTTGGCCATGCCGCCTACGACGAAGCCGGCTCCGTCGTACGCAGCGGTCTTGGCCACCGTGTCGGTCGTCATGATCGCGACAGCGGCGTCGGCACCTCCGTCCCCGCTGAGCGCTGCGTGCGCAGCCTCGACACCGGCGAGCACCTTGTCGCGGTCGAGCTGCGGACCGATCAGCCCGGTGGAGCACACGACGACGTCCCCCGCGCCGTCCGCGAGCAGGGTGGCGACCCGCTCGGCGGTGGCGTGGGTGGACTGGAACCCCTGCACGCCGGTGCCGCAGTTGGCACCGCCGGAGTTCAGGACGACCGCGCGCACCCTGCCGTCGCGCACGACCTGCTCGCTCCACAGCACCGGGTTGGCCTTGAAGCGGTTGGACGTGAACACCGCAGCAGCCGCCCGCGACGGTCCGTCGTTGACCACCAGCGCGACGTCGGGGGTGTCGCTGGCCTTGAGGCCGGCGGTCGCCGATGCCGCGCGGAACCCCTGCGCAGCCGTGACGCTCATGGCGCCACCCCGCTGGCCGACAGCCCGGCGATCTCGGGCAGTCCCAGTGCGAGGTTGGCGCACTGCAGAGCCTGTCCGGCGGCGCCCTTGCCGAGGTTGTCGAGAGCGCTCACCACCACGACCCGCCCCGCGTCGGCGTCGAGGGCCAGCTGCAGCTGACAGCTGTTGGAGCCGATCGTGGCTGCGGTGTGCGGCCAACGACCCTCCGGCAGCAGGTGCACGAACGGCTCGTCGGCATAGGCCTGCTGAAGGGCCGCCCGCAGCTCCTGCTCCGGCGCCGTCGTCGTGGCCGTGCAGGTCGCGAGGATCCCGCGCGGCATCGGGGCGAGCACCGGGGTGAACGACAGCCGGGCCGGGCCGCCGCCAACCCGCTCCAGGGTCTGGCGGATCTCCGGGGTGTGCTGGTGGCCCCCGACCTTGTACGCCGACAGGTCGCCCATCACCTCCGCGCCGAGCAGGGCGGGCTTGACCGCTCGGCCGGCACCGGAGGTCCCGGAGGCGGCGACGACAACCAGGTCGTCGGCGTTCACCAGACCAGCGGCGACCAGCGGCGCGAGGGCCAGCGCCACCGCCGTCGGGTAGCAGCCCGGCGCGGCGATCCGGGAGCAGCCGGCCAGGTCGTCTCGGAACAGCTCGGGCAGACCGTAGGCCCACTGGCCGGCGTAGGTCGTCCCGTAGAACCGCTGCCAGGCATCGGCGTCGGCGAGCCGATGGTCAGCACCGAGATCGACGATCGGCAGCCCTGGCGGCAGGGCGGCAGCCAACGCGGCGGACTCGCCGTGCGGCAGGGCGAGGAAGACCACGTCGGCGTCGGCCAGCACGGTCGGGTCGGTCGCGGCGAAGACGCGGTCGGCGAACTGCGGCAGGTGTGGGTGGACGTCGCCGACGAGGGCGCCGGCACTGGTCCCTGCTGCCAGCGGTCCGACCTCGAGCGACGGGTGCGCGAGCAGCAGCCGGAGCAGCTCTCCCCCGGCGTAGCCGCTCGCTCCCGCGATCGCGGCCGTCATCCCCATGCGAACGATCATACATGACTTTGCATGGTCATGCAGCAGGTTAGCCGGCGGTCACCTTGAGGTTGCCGCCGCCGAGGGTGCCACCGGCCTCGTGCCGGTAGCTCGTGCCGGGCTGAGTGACGACCAGTGACGTGGTGTCGTCCTTACCCGCGTCGGTGACCGTGAGGGTCCAGCGGTAGCCATCGGTCCCGTTGACCGTGCCGGAGCCGGACAGCGTTGCCGTCGTGCCCTCGACACGGAAGCGCTCGACGGTGGTCGCCCGCAGGACAGTGCCTGCCTTGTCGTCGTACTTCAGCTCACCACTTGGCGCGCTGGCGCCAGTGACGAAGGAGGCGCCCACCGCCAGGTGCCGCTTGGTCGCCTGCTGCCACCAGCCACCACCGGACAGCTCGCCCGCGGAGTTCGGCGGTGGCGTCACGCAGGAGACGAGGCAGGGCGGGTCCGGGGTCGACACGGCGGGCGGTGCGATCCAGGTGATCGTCACGCTGCCGGACAGCGCCCCCGTGCTGGCGGTGACGACCTGGGCGCCCAGGTTGGTCGCTCCCGCCGACGCCACGGCCCGCCCGAAGGAGTCGGTGATCCCTTCGATGTGACTGAGGGTGCCCACACCTGCGCTGCTCATCGAGACCATGGCGTTGGCGACCGGCAAGCCAGCGGCGTCGCGCACCGTTGCCGTGACGAGATCGGTCTGGCCGACCACGCCCACCGGCGTCGCCGCTGTGACCGTCACCGACGCAGCGGCCGGCCGGAGCGGGGTGACGGTCCCATCCGGGTACGCAGCGGACCACAGGCCG
Source organism: Mycobacteriales bacterium (assembly GCA_046713755.1). GTDB lineage: Bacteria > Actinomycetota > Actinomycetes > Mycobacteriales > SCTD01 > JAUYQP01. The sequence goes on along the minus strand of JBKKBU010000316.1, from coordinate 15,033 downwards.
CGCACCGTCTCGCTCGCCGTCGCCAGACCACCCTCGACGACCACTCGCCAGGTGCCTGCTGCGGGAGCCACGACGGTGAGTCGCTCGTTGGGCGCCGAGGAGCAGAACGAGGAGTAGCCATTGGGCTGCTGGGCTGGGTTGCAGGTGAGGAAGGTGCTGCGGAACAGCGTGCCGTCCGGCCGGTAGAGGTCGATGTCAATGTCCTGATTGGCCGGCACGACAGCCTCGGGGCCCCAGTCCACCATGACGTCGAGCGAGCGGGCGCCAGCGACCACCTCGAAGGTGGACTGGAACGTGCTGGTCGACACGAAGGCGGCCGGACCGACGGTGCCGGCGAAGGCCTTGGTGTCGTAGGTGGTGCCGTCGTCGTAGGCCCCGAGCGAGGTGCCCGCAGCGGCGCCTTGCGCTGCCGCGAAGGCATCGACGTAGCCGGCCCCGGTGCTGTAGTGCTGGTAGCTCGGCAGCATCGGCCGGGCGGTGTTCTGGAGCAGGTTGCGGACCTCGAGCGGGGTCAGCCAGGTGCCGCGACTGCTGTGGGCGGCCTGCTGGACGAGCGCGATGATGCCGGCGACGTGCGGCGCCGCCATCGACGTGCCGCTGCTCGAGGCGTAGTAGGCCTGGTCGGCACCGGTGGGGGCGTCCGGGTTGCCCGAGCTGGCGCTGGCGTCGGCGGCGTTGATGGTGAATCCGGTCAGGGCCCGGACCGAGGCGATGGACTCGCCAGGCGCTGTCACCGTCGGGTGCCAGAGCGGGCTCCCGGGCACGCCCTTGGAGGAGAAGAAGGCCTGGTGACCGTCCTTGCGACCCCCGGCGACCGAGATGGCCTTGGGGTGCGCGGAGAACATGTTCAGGCTGTCCGTGCGGGTGCCGTCGTTGCCGGAGCCGAAGACGACGTTGATACCGGCGGCCCAGGCCGCGTCGGTCGCGCGGTTGACCGGGTGCTCGGGGTCGTAGTCCGTGAAGGCACCCGGGCCCCAGCTGTTGTTGATGACCTTGATGCCGTAGCGGTCGCGGTTGCGGATCGCATGGTCGTAGGCGCCCAGGACGTTGACCGCCTCGACGAGCTCCCCCGTGCCGTAGCCGACGAGGGAGGCGCCGTGCGCGACACCGCGGTACTTGCCCGGGGTCTCCGACGCGATGCCGAAACCGGCCGCGATACCGGCGACGTGACTGCCGTGACCGGAGGTCGAGTCGGTCGAGATCTGGTCCTCGAGGTAGACGACCGGGTCGCCGACGACGTCCTGCCGGCCGACGACCTTGACGTTCTGGACGACCTTCCCCGCCGGCCCCCGGCAGACGACCGGCGCGGCGCTCTGGGGGGGGGGGCGGCCATCGCCGCCGGCGTCTATGACCGCGATGCCGACACCGGCTCCGGTGAAGCCCAGGGTGTCCCAGACCTCGCGGGCGCGGCTGGCAATGGTCGCCGAGGACATCAGCGGCTGGTAGGTCTCGTTGGCCCACACACCGCGAACACCTGGCAGCCGCCGCAGCAGCGGCACGAGCGAGGCGCTCACGTTGACCACCGCGGCCGGCACGGCCTGGAAGCCGTGGACGGCATCGGACAGGCCGCCGAGCACCTCGAGGTCGGTGGCCGTGGGCGGCCCGTCGAAGGTGACGATGTAGCTGCCCACCGGACCCGAAGCGGCAGCGGGGGGAGCCTGCAGCGCGGCGGCCGAGACGGCGGTGGCGAGCAGGAGGATCAGCGCAGAGCGACGGGGGGAGGACACGGCGTTAGGTTCGACCCTGACAGGCCCCTTTGCCATGGCCCGTTGTGACCATTGACCGTCCGTGATGGATGGCCCGTCGTGCCACGCTCAGCGCAGCACGGCACCGGTCCGCGATGTCGCTTCTGCGACAGCGCTGTCACGCAACGTCATGACCTCCTCATCTGTGAGGGTGCGGTCTGCGGCCCGGAACCGGAGGGCGTAGGCCAACGAGCGACGCCCGGGACCGACCTGTGGCCCCGTGAACACGTCGAACAAGCGCGCGGACTCGAGCAGATCACCGGCCCCGGCGCGCAGCGCCCGCTCGACGTCCGCGGCTGGCAGCTGCGCGTCGACGACCAGGGCGACATCGACGTTGGCGGGTGGGTAGGAGGACACCACCGGCGCCGCGACCGGGCCTGCGTGGACCGCCGCAGCGACCAGCGCGTCGAGGTCCACCTCCGCAGCGCAGGTCCGGGCCGGCAGGTCCAGCACCTCCGTGACCCGCGGGTGCAGCTCGCCGGCGTGGCCGACGACCTCACCCTCGAGCAGCAGCGCCGCGCAGCGCCCGGGATGCCAGGGCTGCCGCTCGGCCGACACAGGTCGCAGGTCGAGGCGCAGCGCTCCCCCCAGCGCGACCAGGGCCTCCACCGCGTCGGCCCAGTCGACGGGCCGTCCCTGCCGCCGTCCCGCGAGGACCACCGCCGCGTGGCGCGGCTGTTCGGGGAGGGTGGCGTCCAGCGCATCCAGCGCCGCCTGCGGCGGGCGCGCCTCGGTGCCCGGCACGGGTGCAGCCGGCGCGCCCACGGTGCGAAAGACCCGGCCGGTCTGGAACAGACCGATGTCCGCTATGCCGCGTGAGGCGTTGCGCTGCAGCGCCGCGAGCAAGCTGGCGAGCAGGGTCGGGGCGAGCAGCGCCTCCGCCTCGGACAGCGGGTTGAGCAGCCGAGGCGCCCGCTCGAGCTCACCGAGGGCAGTCAGGACGCGCTCCGAGACGAAAGGCGGCGAGCAGACCTCCAGCAACCCGCTGGCGGCCAGCGCTCGCGACGCCGTCCGCCGGCACTGCTGCTCCGGCGTCAGCCCGCGCCCCGGGGGGGCTGGTGGCAGCACGACCGGGATCGTGTCGTAGCCCTCCAGCCGGATGACCTCCTCGACCAGCTCGGCAACACCCGTGAGGTCAGGCCGCCAGGGCGGCGGCACGACGGTCAGCGGCGGACCAGCAGCGACGGTGCACCCGACGTCGCGCAACCTGCGCTCGACGACCTCCGGCGCGTAGTCGCGCCCGGCGACCCGACCGGGGGCCGCCACCGCGAAGGCAATCGGGGCCGGCGGCGTCGAGAGGTCGACGTCGGTGACCGGGCCGACGGTGGCACCACCGAGCTCCACGAGCAACTGGACGGCCAGGTGCGCGGCCGCCGGTGCCAGCGTGGGGTCGACGCCGCGCTCGAAGCGCTTGCTCGCCTCGCTGGGCAGCTTGTGGCGGCGGGCGGTGCGCGCGATCGTCGTCGGCGTGAAGTGGGCCGCCTCCACGAGCAGGCTCGTCGTGACTGGCGACACCTCGGTGCTCGCCCCACCCATGACCCCCGCCAGCGCGATGGCCCCGCTCCCGTCGGCAATGACGAGGTCCTCGGGGTCGAGCGCCCGGTCCTGGCCGTCGAGGGTCGTGAGGCGCTCCCCCGCCACGGCCCGGCGCACCACGATGCCGCCGTGGAGGCGGTCGAGGTCGAACGCATGCAGCGGCTGACCGACTTCGAGCATCACGTGGTTGGTCACGTCGACAGCGAGGGAGATGGACCGCACCCCCGCCAGTCGGAGCCGACGCTGCAGCCAGGCCGGTGAGCTCGCCTGGGGATCCAGGCCGGTCACGACCCAGGCGACGTAGCGGTCGCAGCCGGCCACGTCGTCCAGGCGGACCTCCGGACCGCCGCCCGCCGTCGGCACCTGACCCAGCGCCGGGTCGGCGAGCTCGAGCCCGAAGGCCGTCGCCGTCTCACGGGCCATCCCGCGCATCGACAGCGCATAGCCGCGATCGGGGGTGACGGCGATGTCGAGGATCTCGTCGCGCAGACCCAGCAGCTCAGTGACGTCTACGCCCAACGGGGTGTCGGGCGGGAGAACCAGGATGCCGGCAGCGTCATCCGAGAGGCCGAGCTCCGCGCCCGAGCAGATCATCCCGTCGGAGGTCCGGCCGTAGGTCTGGCGGGTCGCGATGCGGAAGCCGCCTGGCAGCTCGGCACCAGGAGTCGCGAAGGCCACCAGGTCGCCCGCGACGAAGTTCGTCGCACCGCATACGACGTCGTGCACGCGTGAGCCGGTGTCGACGTGACAGAAGCGGATCGGCTTCTTGTATTCGGTCAGGTCCGCCACGTCCACCACCCGCCCGACCACCACGCCGACGACGTCATGACCGACGCGATCGACGGTCTCGACCTCGAGGCCCGCCCGCACCATCGCCTCGGCGATCTCCTCGGCGGTCGCGGTCAGGCCGGGGACCAGCGTGCGCAACCAGGACACGGGGACGCGCACCTCAGGCCTCCAGCCCGAACGGGAGGGTGAACCGTTGGTCGCCCTCGTAGAAGTCGCGGATGTCGGTGATGCCATGCCTGAACATCAGGGTCCGCTCCAGGCCCATGCCGAAGGCGAAGCCGGTGTGGACGTCGGGATCGACGCCGCAGGCGCGCAGCACGGCCGGGTTGACCATGCCGCAGCCGCCCCATTCGATCCAGCCTTCGCTCGAGCACACCCGACACGCCTCGCCGCCGGGGACCGCAGCGGCGCCCCGACAGGCGAAGCACTGGAGGTCCAGCTCCGCGGAGGGTTCGGTGAACGGGAAGTACGACGGGCGCAGCCGCGTGCGCAGACCCGCGCCGAACATCGCCTGCGCGAAGTGGTCCAGGGTGCCCCTCAAGTGCGCCATGGTGATGCCCTCGTCGACGACGAGGCCCTCGACCTGGCTGAACACGGGCGAGTGCGTGGCGTCGAGCGCATCTGCCCGGAAGGTCCGGCCCGGACAGATCACGTAAACGGGCAGCGGACGGTCCAGCAGTGAGCGGATCTGCACCGGCGAGGTGTGGGTGCGCAGCACCAACCCGCTGCCCTCGGGTGCGACGAACAGGGTGTCCTGCATGGCCCGGGCCGGGTGGTCGCCGCCGAAGTTCAGGGCATCGAAGTTGAACCACTCGTGCTCGACCTCAGGCCCTTCCGCCACCTCCCAGCCCATGGCGGTGAAGATGTCGGCAACCTTGTCCTGGACGGTCGTGAGCGGGTGCCGCGCACCGACCGGCAACCGCCCTGGGAGCGCCGTGACGTCAACGGCCTCCTCGACGAGGACGCGGGCGTCACGGTCCGCCTCCAGCTCGGCGCGGCGGCCGTCGTAGGCCGAGGTGATCTCCGCGAGCGCCACGTTGACCCGCTTGCCGGCGTCGGCCTTGGCCTGGGGAGGCAGTCCGCCGATCTCGCGACGGGCCAGGGCCACGGGCGAGCGGTCGCCGAGATGGGCGGTCCGGGCGGCGGTGAGCTCGTCGAGCGCCGTAGCCGAGGCGAAGGCCTGGCCGGCGGCGGTCGTGGCAGCCGCCAAGGCCTCGGGAGCGAGGACGCTGGCCTGCTTCGGGTCGTAGTCAGGCGCGGTCACGCGGGTGCTCCGGGTCGGTCGAGGGCGGATCAGAGGGGGCGGTGCAGGACTGTCGGTGGCGGCGCCCGCCGGTCCTTCAGAGGAAGGAAGGGGTCCCGGCGGGCAGCACGAATCGGAACAGCGCTCCCCCGCTGGGGGCACGGCCGACCTCCACGCTGCCGCCGTGCGCCTCCACGAGGCCTTTCACGATGTAGAGACCCAAGCCGGTGCCGCCACGGCGGTCGCCACCCCGCCAGAAGCGGGTGAAGACCCGGGAGGCAGTCGCCTCAGGGATGCCCTGGCCTTCGTCGGTCACGATGACCTCACAACCCTCGACCCCCGCCACCGTGCAGGGTCCGATCGTGACGGTGACATGGCCGTCGCCGTGGCGCAGCGCGTTCTCGACCAGGTTGCCGACCACCTGCTGGAGCTTGTCCGGATCAACCCACATCTCCGGCAGCGTGCCGTTCTCGATCACGCTGAAGCGGCCCTCCGGCTCACCCGAGGCGACCCGACCGGCCACGATCTTGCGGCTCGCAGCCGCGATGTCGACGACCTGCTTGCGCATCTCGAGGCGGCCGGCGTCGATGCGGCTGACGTCGAGCAGCTCGGTGATGAGCCGGGTCACGCGGTCCGCGTCAGCGTTGACGGTCTGGAGCATGACCTTCTTCTGGTCGTCGTTGAACCGGTCCCACTTGGCCAGCAGCGTTGCGGTGAAGCCCTTCACGCTGGTCAGCGGTGACCGCAGCTCGTGGGCGACGGTCGACACCAGGTTGGCGCGCGACCGCTCGATGCGGTCCCGCGCGGCGGTGTCGCGCAGCACCACCACCAGGCGCACGACGCGACGCTCGCGGTCACGGACGTAGGAGGCTGTCACCAGGACGTCCCGACCACTGGAAGGACCAGCGGCCAGCTGCAGCAGTCGCTCCGGCTGCCGCGTCCGTGACAACAAGCCGGCGTAGGGGTCGGTGCAGACCCACCACTCGCGGCCCTGGTCGTCGACGAGCGGCAGGACCTCGCGGTAGTCACGGCCCACCGCGCTGTCAGCAGAGGTCTGGATGAGCCGCGCGGCGACGGGATTGAGCAGCACCACACGGCCGTTCTCGTCTGCCACCAGCACCCCGTCGGGCAGGTCGTCGTAGGCGCCCTTGTCGTCGCCCTGATCAATCAGTGCACCGGTGCCGGCCACCCGTCACCCCCTCCCGCTGTGCGCTCCATCGCCGGCACTCTACGGCGAGGACGCCCTGATGGCGTGCTGGGCACGCGCACTCGCATACAGGCAGACGGCGGCCGCGGTCGCGAGGTTGAGCGACTCGGCCAACCCGTGGATCGGGATGCGGACCCGACGATCGGCCAACGACAGCGCCTCGTCGGACAGGCCGGCAGCCTCGTTGCCGAGCAGCCACAAAGTGGGAGCGTTCAGCACGTCGCCGGCTGCCAACTCGTCGAGGTCGTCCTCACCGGCACCGCTCGTGGCGAGGACCTGCAGGCCCGCTGCGCGCGCTGCCGCTACGGCCTGGGCAGTCGTCGGGCCCGCCACCACTGGCAGGTGGAACAGCGAGCCGGCGGTTGCGCGCACGCACTTGCCGTTGTGCGGGTCCACGGAGTCGGCGGTCAGCACCACCGCATCAGCTCCCACCGCATCGGCCGTGCGGATCACGGTCCCGGCGTTGCCCGGGTCCCGCACGTCTTCAAGCACGACCACCAGGCGGCCACGCACGTCGGACAGGGCCCCGCCCCGCAACGGGGCGATCCCCACCAGTCCTTGCGGAGTGACCGTCTCGGCCATCGCGGCAAGCACCGCTTCGGTGACGAGCACAACCTCCGTACCGGCAGCCCGCGCCTGCGCGACCAGCGGGTGGTCCGGGTCGCAGGCGAACAGCTCCAGCAATCCGCCGTACGCCAACGCCTCCCGGACGGCCGGCGGGCCCTCGACGACGAACCGCCGCGCGGCCTCGCGGGCCGAGCGGCGGTGCAGTCGCTTCACGGCGGCCACCCGCGGCGAGCGGGTGGACGTGAGGTCGGTCAGGTCAGACCGCCGTGCTCGTCACGGGTCCACCGACGCTGTGTGCCGGCAGGGCAGCCCGGGCCAGCTCGACCAGGGCGGTGAAGGCTGCCGCATCGGTGACAGCCAGATCGGCGAGCACCTTGCGGTCCACCTCGACGCCAGCGGCCTTGAGGCCCTGGACGAAGCGGTTGTAGGTCATGTCGTTCTCGCGAGCCGCCGCGTTGATGCGGGTGATCCACAGCTTGCGGAAGTCGGACTTCCGCTTCTTGCGGTCGCGGTACTCGTAGGTGGCGCTGTGGAGCAGTTGCTCCTTGGCCTTGCGGTACAGCCGACTGCGCTGACCGCGGTAGCCGCTGGCCTTCTCGAGCACCTCACGGCGCTTCTTATGGGCGTTAACGGCCCTCTTGACGCGTGCCACTTCGGGTTCCTATCTGTTCGTCAGTAGAGGGCTAGCGGCCCAGGAGCTTCTTGATCTTGGCGCCGTCGCCGGGCGCGAGCTCGGCGGTGCCGGACAGGCGGCGGGTCAGCTTGCTCGACTTGCGCTCGAGCAGGTGTCGCTTGCCGGCGCGCTCGTGGAGGATCTTGCCGGTCCCGGTGACCTTGAAGCGCTTCTTCGCGCCGCTGTGCGTCTTCTGCTTGGGCATCGCCGTTCGTCCTTCACTGCTAGGCCTCGGGAGCGGTGGTGTCTTCCGAGACGTGTTCTGTGGGTGCGGTGAGATCGGTGCTGTCGACCACGCCGTCCTGAGCTGTCGTGCCGTCCGGGGCGGGCTCCCCACCGTCGCGCGCGGCCTTCTTCAAGTCAGCGCTGCTCTTGTGCGGGGCCAGGACCATGAGCATGTTGCGACCGTCCTGCTTCGGAGCCGACTCGACGAAGCCGAGCTCCTGGACGTCGGTCGCGAGGCGCTGCAGGAGCCGGAATCCCAGCTCCGGCCGGCTCTGCTCGCGGCCGCGGAACATGATCGTGATCTTGACCTTGTCACCGGCCTTGAGGAACCGGACGACGTGGCCCTTCTTCGTCGCGTAGTCGTGCGGGTCGATCTTCGGGCGGAGCTTCATCTCCTTGATGACCGTGAGGACCTGGTTCTTGCGGGCCTCCCGAGCCTTCTGCGCCGACTCGTACTTGAACTTGCCGTAGTCCATGAGCTTGCACACCGGTGGCCGGGCCATCGGAGCCACCTCGACGAGGTCGAGGTCGCTCTCCTGGGCCAGCTTCAGTGCCTCGTGGATGGCCACGATGCCGACCTGCTCGCCTGCCGGACCGACCAGCCGCACCTCGGGGACGCGGATCCGGTCGTTGATCCTGGGTTCTGCGCTGATGGGGCCTCCTGTGCCGTGGTCCGGGGCCCGACACGACGAAGGGCCCCGCGCAACGCGCAGGGCCCGCACTCGAACAGCCACCAGCACAGGGCTGACGGCCGACCGGACCCGGCCGCTTGCGCAGATCAGGTGGGAGGCGGGACCTCCGCTTTCGCGACCCCCGGCATGCCGGAGGCCGGGTCGCCCTGCCAGGCTAGCAGCATGTCCAGCGCGGAGCGAGATCTCGCCGACGTCCCCGCAGCGGAGGTCATCGCCACCGTCGCCGTCCACCTCATGAGTGCCTCGGCCGTCAAGCTCGGCCTAGGCGACGAAGCCGACGCCGCCGTGGACCTCGATGAGGCCCGCAAGCTCATCACCGCGCTCGCCGGCCTGGTCACGGCCGCCCGCCCCGACCTCGGCATCCACGCCAATGCCCTGCTCGACGGCCTGGGGTCCCTGCAGCTCGCCTTCCGCGAGGTCTCGCCCTCCCCCGACGCGCCCGGCGAGGGCCCCGGCGAGCGGCTCACCGGCCGCGTCTGAGCAGCGATCGGGTCCAGCGACATGGCAGCTGCGGCAGCTCGGTGCCGGGACCGCCGGGGGGCACCACGGCGAGGTCCAGCCCGGCGGCCGGCAGGTCTCGACCTAGTCGTACGACGAGACGGCGGGCCAGTCCAGCCAGCTCCGCCGGGTCCAGCGGGTGCTCCGGCACCACGCCCAGCACCGGCCCGGTCGGGCCGTCCAGGAGGCGGGCCTCCCGGATCGGCTCAGTCGCGAGTGCCCTGGCGATGGCCATCAGCAAGGCGAGCGGCGGCGGTGCCGCCGGGGCGACCAGCGCTTCCGTCGTACGCCGGGACGAAAGGCTCGAGCCCACGACGGGCACGTAGCCCCGGGCCAGTGCCTCGAGATCGCTCCCGCTGACCGCGACGACCAGGTCGATCAACAGCGTGGTGGCACCCTGCTCCAGCGCAGCGGCGCAGACCGCTGCCCCGGGCACCGGGACCGGTCGGACGTCGAGGCGCCAGCGGCCCAGCGCCGTTGCGGAGGTGAAGACCGGCAGGGCGCGTTGGTCGTCCAGGACCAGGGTGACGAGCGCCATCTCGGCGGCCGACTCGGCGCGCAGACCGGTGCCGTCATCGATGTGCTCACTGGTGGCGGCAGCGGTGATAGCAGCGAACAGCCGCGCTGCGGGCAAGGCAGCCAGCACCTCGGCCATGCTCGCGGCGCTAGGAGCGTCCTGGTGGGCCTGCAGAGCCGCGGCCAGTCGCGGGTCGGCGGCACCAGCGTCGGTCACAGATCGGCCAGCAGCTCCGCGATGGCGGCGGTGACCTCGTCGGGGTGCGACAGGCCCGCGGCATGGGCGGCGCCCTCGATGAGGACGAGCCCACGGCAGTCAGGCACCCCCTCAGCGACGGCGCGGGCCCGGTCGACGCCGATCGCCGTGTCGGCCGTGCCGTGGATCACGAGCACGGGGCAGGTGACCTCGCCCAGGCGATCGGTGAGGTCCTCGCGGTCCACCAGCGGCCGGATGATCTGCGCGGCGCGCGCCTTGGGCTGATCCCGCCAGATCTGCTGCCACGGCGCCGCATCGACGTCGGGTCCGAGGATCTCGTGGGCGACGAACGCCAGCGTCTGCTCGTCAGCGCCGTCCTGCGCCCAGGCCGTCGCCATCCCGTCGTAGAGAGGGGCAACGGCCGGGTCCTCGGGGCCGGCCTGGCTGTCGTACATAACGAGCGCGGCGACCCGCTCGGGGTAGCGCAGCGCGGCGCGGAGCGACAGGAAGCCCCCCTGGCTCATCCCGACCAGGACGGCCTGCTCGATCTCGAGGTGATCGAGCAGCGCCACCAGGTCATCGGCGCTGTCCCAGTAGTCGAACGGCCCGTCCCACTGCGTCTCCCCGTGCCCGCGCTCGTCCCACGTCACACATCGCGCGCCGGCCTGCAGCGTCGCCACCTGCGGCGCGAACATGGTGCGGTCCATGAGCAGGCCGTGGCTCAGCACGACGGTGCGGTCGTGCTCGCCACCGGTGTCGTCGTAGCGCAGGACAGCACCGTCGGGGCGAGTCAGCGTGGGCACCCTCCAACCCTACCGAGTTGATCAGACAAGCCCTTCCGGTCTGATCAACTCTTGGCGAAAGGAGCCGTTTCCGCCGTAGTTGATCAGACAGGGCCCGCATGTCTGATCATCTTCGTTCACTCGGTGGCAGCGGCGAGGGTGGCGGCGGCTCGGTCGATGGCGGCGCGGGCCCGTCGGCCGTCCCGCACGCCGGTGAGCTGGAACGCAAAGCGCACGACCCGGCCGGACCGGGTCGTGGTGTAGCCGGCGAGGCAGCGCACGCCGGTCAGCGTGCCGGTCTTGGCCGACAGCCGGCCCTCGGCTGCGGTCCCGCACATCCGCTCCTTGAGCGTGCCGTCCCGGCAGGCGATCGGCAGCGATGCCCGGAAGGCCGCCGCCACCGGTGCCGCATCAAGGGCGCGAAGCAGGGCGACCTGACTGTCCGGGTTCTGCCGGTCGAGGCTTGACAACCCCGAGCCGTCGGCGCCCGCGCCGGCCTTGACCCCGAGCTCGGCCAGCACCGAGCGGACCGCGGCCAGCCCGTCGAGGCTGGTGCCCTTGCCGGTGACGACCCGGCCGACCTCCTTGAGGAGCTGCTCGGCGGCGAAGTTGTCCGAGTCCTTGAGCAGCCGGCGGGTGACCGCCGACATCGGACCGCTGACGGCGCTCGCCAAGGTCGTCGCTCCCGCGGGACGACGCTGCCGGGTGACGGTGCCGATCGAGATGCCCTCCGCGCGCATCAGGTCACGCAGCTTGACGGCGCCGGGAATCGCCGGATCACTCAGGAAGGCGCTGTCAGTGCGGTAGGCATTTTTGTCGACCGCGAGCGCCGACAGCGGCCCGGACTCCTTCGGCACCCAGTCGGCCTCCCAGCCCTGGGCGCGGCGCTTGGCGTCGTACCTGCTGTCGTCGAGGCGCAGGACGCCCGTGACGCGCGTGACACCCGCCGCCTTGACGCTGCGGGCCAGGGCGCGCAGGCCGGCGGTGGTGAGGTAGGGGTCGCCCCCTGCGACGAGCCACAGGTCGCCGGCGACCACACCGGCCCGGGGTGGTCCGGAAGTCGCGATCTCCGTCACGAAGCGGCTGCCGGTCCCGAGCCGGAGCAGCGCGGCCGCGGACACGAAGGACTTCTGGGTGGAGGCGGGAGGGAGCTGGTGCGCCGCGTCGCGGCGCAGCACCGTGCCGAGGCCGTCGACCTCGACAGCGGCGGCCACCGTGGCGGCGCCGCTGGTGGACAGCGCCGCGTTGACCCGCGCCCCCAGCTCGGAGGCCGCGGTGCGCTCGGCGTCGGACTCGGCGGCGTGTGGCGTCGTGACGAGAGCTGCAGGTGCCACCTGGGCGGCCCGAGGCTCGTCGTCAGGGAGAACGGCAACCGCAGGTCCGGCCCACACCGACCCCACGAGCACGGCAGCGGTCAGCAGCATCGGTCGGCGCACGTCCACGTCCCCCACATCGGCGGGACGGAGCCCCCGCTGCAGCCAGTGTCGCCTGTCGCCTGGGGAAGCGGGGTCAACCGGCGCGATGTGTTGCGAGCAGCTGCCGCAGAGCCAGGACCGCGTCGACAGCCCGCTGCCCGTCGTTGGCCTGGACCGCCAAGACCGCGAGCTGGTCGTCGTCGGCAAGGTCGAGGTAGGCCCAGGGCGCGCCGTCGTCGAGTCGAACGGCGGTGACAACCTCCCACGGGACCCGGGTCTCGCCGATCACGTTGCGCACCACGATGTGGTGCTCGTCGGCCTGGACCCGGGGCCGGGTGAAGAGCAGGACGGCACCCGCCGCGAGCAGGCCGAGGGCGAACATCGCGAGCTGGTCCGCGACGCCGAACCGCAGCTGGCCAGGCTGCACCGGGCCGTCGCCGGCGCGGCCGAGCGCCACGGCGACGAGAGCGAACACGACGACGATCAGCGCGGCCGACGTGCGCGCGACCCGCACCAGCCGAACCGGGCGAACGACGAACGGGATCACACCGGCACCTCCACGACGCGTCGTACGGGGGTCTGCCCCAGGACCCTAAAGGCAACCTGCACGGCAGGACCGATGCTGACGGCAAAGGCCAGGGTTCCGATGCCGACCGGGCCACCGAGCAGCACCCCCACGACCAGGACCGTCCCTTCCAGCAGCGCCCGGCAGGCACCGAGCGCCCAGCCGGTCCGCAGGTGAATGGCCACCATGAGTCCGTCACGCGGCCCCGGGCCCAGATGCGCGCCGAGGTAGAGCGCGGAACCCGCCGCCACGCAGCCGATCCCACCCAGGGTCGCGGTCAGTCGCAGGGCGAGGGCCTCGTCACCGAGCCCGCTCTGCCAGTCGGTGGCGAGCAGCAGGTCGACGACGACTCCGATGACGACGACGTTGAGCAGCGTCCCGACGCCCGGCCGGACCCGGGCGGCCAGCCCGACGAGCAGGACCACGACCGAGATCCCGATGGCGGTGCGCCCGAACGGCGTCCCGAGCTGCTCGGACACCCCACCGGTGAGGACGTCCCAGGGGCTGACCCCCAGCTCGGCGACGAGCCCTGACCACAGCCCGACCCCGAAGAGCACCAGCCCCACCACCAGCTTCGCGAGCCGCCAGGGGTACGACGCCGCGCGCCGCCGCCTCATCGGCGCCACCCCGAGACGCCGACGGCCAACAGCGTGAGGGCCGCGCCGACGAGGGTCGCGCCGGCGATGCCATGGTCGGCCGCGGGGCTGAGGAGGTCGATGACGACCGCCCCCACCAGCTGACCGGCGATGACCGCCAGGCCCAGGCGGAGCACTCCGAGTCGCTTGACGACCACTGCAGCTACGGCGACGAACGTGGCACCGAGTGGCCCCCCGACGTAGAGCCACCACTCGCCCGGTGCGCTGTCGACGTCGACACCGGCGATCAGGCCGACGAGCAGCCAGGCGGCCAGCAGCACCGTCGTACCGACGACGAAGTTGACCAGCGTCGCCACCGAGGCATCACCGGTTGTCGCGCGGACCCGGCCGTTGAGGGCCTGCTGCACCGAGATGGCGAAGCCGGCCGCGACGACGAGGAGCAGGAGCAGCGGGTCGGCGTCTCCCGGGCCCTCCCCGGTGGCCGCGACGGTGACCGCCACCAGGCAGATGGCGGCGCCGCCCACGCGCGCACCGGTGAAAGGCCGAGGGCCGGCTGGCCCCAGCCCGATGCGGTCCACGAGCAGTCCGCCGGTCGTCTGCCCGGCCACGATCCCGACGGTGAGCAGCGCGACGCCGATCTGCGGGGCGGCATAGGCGCCGACCGCCACCAGGCTGGCGCCGCCGAGGCCACCCAGGCGCTGCCAACGGGTCGTGTCGCGAACCTTGCCGAGGGCCGCTCGGGCGGCCGGGCGGGCGGCGACGACGAGGACCACCGCGACCAGCCCAGTAGCGAACGAGATGAGCGCGGCCAGCAGGGCGTCGTCGAGGCGCCGACCCAGCTCGCCGTTGAGGCGGGCCTGCAGCGCCACCAACGCCCCGGACACGATGGCAGCGGCGAGCGCACCGACGTGCCGATCGGTCGCCGGTGGCGCGGCGACCGCCACTAGTCGACGATCTTGGAGATGGGCAGCTCGAGGATGTCGCGGGCGCCGGCCGCCTTGAGGGCCGGGATCAGCCGGTTGACGCCAAGCTTTGGCACGACGGTCTCCAGCGCCCGCATGTCCGCGGCCGCCAGCGTCATGATCGTCGGCGACGACATGGCCGGCAGCACCGCCAGCACCTCGTCGAGCCGGGCGGTGGGCACGTTGAGCTTGAGCAGGACGTGGCCCCGGGCCCGCAACGCGCCCTGCAGCAGCAAGGTGATGTCCTCCATGGCTGCGCGCTTCTCGGGGTCCTCGTAGGCCACCCGGTTGGCGATCAGCTCGGTGCGGCTGGTGAGCAGGGTGGCGATGACCTTGAGCCCCGCCTTGCGCAGTGACGAGCCGGTCTCGGTGAGGTCGACGATCGCATCGACGATGTCGGGGATCTTGGCCTCGGTAGCGCCGTGGCTGGTGAAGACCTTCGCCTTCACCCCGTGCTCCTCGAGGTAGCGCCGGGTCGTCTCGGGCATCTCGGTGGAGATGCGAACCCCGTCGGGCAGGTCGGCGGCGGTCTCCCACGGCGACTCCTTCGGCACCGCGAGGACGACCCGCACCACGGCAGCCCCCGCCCGACCACCGCCGATCTCGCCGAGGCTCACGACGTCGGCGCCGGTCTCGGTGATCCAGTCGCGGCCGCTGATCCCGAGGTCGAAGATGCCCTGCTCGACGTAGGTCGGGATCTCCTGCGGGCGCAGGAAGCGGACCTTGTCGATGCGGGGGTCGTCGATGCTCGCGTGGTAGTCCCGGTCCGAGCCGCGCAGCACACCGAGGTCGGCGGAGGTGAACAGCTCGAGGGTCTGCTTCTCGA
>JBKKBU010000315.1:0-12934 GCA_046713755.1 Mycobacteriales bacterium | reverse complement strand
GCCTCGAGCCGACCGGCGCTGTCGTCGGTCGGCGCGCAGGCGCTTGCCGTCAGCCGCCCGGAGGACCGTCGGACGGCGGTGAGCGGATGGCTCCGGGGAGCACCTGCGGCAGCGCGGGCTCGCTCGTCCGGCGTCGACCAGGGCGTGCTGTCCGCGGCGGCGGCCGGTGCGGCCGGTGCGGCGGGCAGCGCATCGCCGGTGGGTCCGGCCACCGCCGCGGCCGCGCTACCCGCGCCACCGCTAGGGCTCGTCCAGCAGGCCCGCCCGCCGAACCTGGCGTACTCGTCGCTTCATCTGATCGGCTCGCCGAGTCGCGCACCTCCAGCAGTCGCAGGCACCTGAGCGTCCCTGCCCTTCGCCGTCCTCCGACGGCACCTCCCTGCTGGAGAAACCCATGTCCCGTGCCCCGTTGTGGCGTGCGCTGCTCGCGTTCGTCGTCCTCGGGTTGTCGCTAGCGGCAGCCCTCACCACCCCTGCTCGACTTGGCCTCGACCTGCGAGGCGGCACCCAGATCGTCTTGCAGACGAAAGACAGTCCGGCGGTGCGCGCCGATGCCGAGTCGACCGACCGCGCACTCGAGGTGCTCCGCCGGCGCATTGACGCACTGGGTGTGACGGAACCCTCGCTGGCCCGCTCGGGCGACCGGCGCATTCTGATCGAGCTCCCTGGCGTCCAGGACCCGAGGGAAGCCGAGCGCGTCGTCGGGCGCACCGCGCAGCTCACCTTCCACGCCGTCACCGCGAGCTCCGGCACGCAGGTCGACGAGGAGGGTCGGCCCATCAGCTACGGCCCTGCGTTGGTGACAGGCGCCCAGGTCGGCGGCGCGCGGCCGCAGCTGGACCAGTTCGGCTCCCAGTGGTCGGTGGCGGTCGACTTCGACGGCGCCGGTGAGCGGGCCTGGGCCGATCTCACTGCGCAGGCCGCCTGCGCTGCCGTCGGCGATCCGTCGCGTCGCATCGCGATCGTGCTCGATGCGGACGTCATCTCCTCACCACAGGTGGACCCGTCGGTGGCGTGTGGCACCGGCATCGTCGGCGGCTCGACGCAGATCACCGGCAGCTTCACCCGGGCGGAAGCTCGCGACCTCGCGGCGCTGGTCGAGGGCGGCGCGCTGCCGGTCGGTGTCGAGGTGGTGTCGCGCAGCACGGTGGGTCCGACTCTCGGTGCGGATGCGATCCGCGCGAGTGCGGTCGCGGGCGCCATCGGGCTGGCCCTGACGGCCGCCTTCCTGGTACTCGTCTACCGGCTGGCTGGGCTGTTGGCGGCTGTGGGGTTGGCGTCGTACGGCTTGATCGCCTACGCCGCCCTCGTGACTCTCGGCGCGACGCTGACGTTGCCAGGGCTCGCCGGGCTGCTGCTCTCCGCCGGTCTGGCGATCGACGCGAACGTGCTGGTCTTCGAGCGGGCCCGCGAGGAGGAAGGGCACCCCCGTGGCCTGCGTGGGTCGCTGTCGGTCGGCTTCGCGAAGGCCTGGTCGGCGATCGCCGACACGGCCGCGACGACCCTGCTGGCGGCGGGTCTGCTGTTCCTGTTCGCCACGGGCCCGGTGCGCGGATTTGGCGTGACGCTCTGCATTGGTGTGCTCGCCTCGCTCGTATCGGCGCTGCTCGTTTCGCGGGTGCTCTGTGAGCGGGCGTTGGCGCTTCGGGTCGTCATGCAGCGACCTGCCGTCACCGGGTTGTCGGGGCCGGGGCGGGTCAGGGCTTGGCTGGTCCGTCGCTCGCCACAGCTGATGCGCCGGCGGCGACAGTGGCTTGCCCTGTCGGCACTCGCGCTGGTCGTGGCGACGACGGGCATCGCGTTGAGGGGGCTGGACCTGGGTGTGGAATTCACCGGCGGGCGGCTGGTGGAGTACGCCACCTCGGCGCCGGTCGACATCGATGCGGCACGGGCGGCGGTGGTGGAGGCAGGGCAGCCGCGAGCGGTCGTGCAGGAGTCTGAGGCCGGCGTGACGATCCGATCCGGGGCGCTGTCCGCCGAGCAGGCGGGGGCAGTTCGCGATGCCCTGGTGGGGCTCGGCGGCGACGTCACCGTGGTGCGTGACGAGTCGGTCGGCCCGACCCTCGGCGACGAGCTGCGGAGCAAGGCGCTGCTGGCCTTGGGCATCGCGGTTGCCCTGCAGCTGGCCTACCTTGCGGTCCGCTATCGGTGGTCGTTCGCGTTAGCTGCCGTGCTCGCGATGGTCAACGACCTGGTCGTCGTAGTGGGGGTCTTCGCATGGACCGGACGGCCCGTCGACGGGGTCTTCCTGGCGGCGGCGCTGACCATCGTCGGCGTCTCCGTCAACGACAGCATCGTGCTGCTGGACCGCATCAAGGAGACCTGGGCGGCTCGTCGGGGAGTCGACCTGGTGGCCGTCGCTGATGAGGCGATTCTCGCGACGGCGCCTCGCACCGTGAGCACCGGTTTGGGGGCGATGTTCGTCCTCGCTGCGCTGGTGCTGCTGGGTGGGGACTCGCTCACCGACTTCGCCCTGGCGCTGCTCGTCGGCCTCGTCGTGGGCACCTGGTCCTCTGCCTTTACGGCGACCCCGCTGCTGTTGCTCCTCGAGCGGTGGTCGACCGCCGCCCCGCCGATGCCGAGGCGCGCTGGCTCGCGGCGGGTGCGGCCTGCGAGGCTGGGGTCCGACAGCGGTGCGGTGGTGTGACGGGGAGTCGGAGGTGGTGGTGTGGACGGGGAGTTGAACCTCGTCCTGCTCGGCTCCTGCGTGCTGCTCCTGGTCGCGGTCTTGGCGGTCCGGGTGGCGAGCCGCACCGGGCTGCCGGTCCTGCTGCTTTACCTCGGGCTGGGTGTCGTCGTCGGCGAGGCGGGACTAGGGGTGCAGTTCGAGGACTACTCGCTCACCGCGGACCTCGGGCTGCTCGCGCTGGCGGTAATCCTCGCGGAGGGTGGCCTCACGACCCGGCTCTCCAACGTCCGGCCGGTGTTCGGCTTCGCCGTCGTGCTGTCGACGTTCGGCGTGCTGCTGTCGGTCGGGGTCATCGCCGGTCTGACCGTCCTGCTGCTCGACGTCGACCTGCGGACCGCGGTGATCCTCGGTGCGGTGGTGTCGTCCACCGACGCCGCGGCGGTGTTCTCCGTGCTGCGAAAGCTGCCAGTGAAGGGCCGCTTGCGGGCCACGCTGGAGGCCGAGTCGGGTCTCAACGACGCGCCGGTCATCGTGCTGGTCTCGCTCGCAGCCTCGGACGAGTGGGGCCGGACCGGCGTGCTCGAGGGGGCCGGGCTCATCGGCTATGAGCTCCTGGCCGGCGCTGTGATCGGCATCGTGATCGGCATCGCCGGCGGGTGGCTGCTCTCGCGGATGGCACTGCCCACCGCCGGGCTCTACCCCCTTGCCACGCTGGCTCTGACGCTGGTCGCCTTCACCTCGGCGCAGGTGGCTCACGCCAGCGGCTTCCTCGCGGTCTATCTCGCTGGGCTGGTCCTCGGCAACGCCCACCTGCCACACCGGCGGGCCGTCATCGGCTTCGTGTCGTCGGCGGCCCTGCTCGCCGAGCTGGGGCTCTTCACCTTGCTCGGGCTGCTCGCGTCGCCGAGCCGGTTGCCGTCCGCGCTGATCGACGCCCTCGTGGTCGGGGCAGCTGCGACTTTTGTCGCGCGACCACTGGCGGTGTGGTTGTCGGCCTTGGGATTCCGGTTGCCGTGGCGCGAGCAGGTCTTCCTGTCGTGGGCTGGGCTGCGCGGTGCCGTGCCGATCGTGATCGCGATCATCCCCATCACCCAAGGGCTGGCCGGCTCCGAGCGGATCCTCGACGTGGTGTTCGTTCTCGTCGTCGTCTACACACTGCTTCAGGCCCCGACCGTCCCGTGGTTCGGCCGCCGGCTCGGGGTCATCGATCCGAGCGCAACCTCAGAGCTGGACGTCGAGCTCACGCCCATGGACAACCTGCAGGCCGACCTGTTGCAGGTCACCGTCGAGCCGGACTCGTTGCTGCGTGGCGTCTACGTCCGCGAGCTTCGGCTCCCGGTTGGAGCCCGCGTCGTGCTCGTCGAGCGCGCCGGCACGGCAGCCGTGCTCGACGAACACAGCCAGCTGCTGGCCGGCGACCACGTCCTCATCGTCACGCCCTCGACCGAGCGGGAGGCCACCGAGCGCCGGATCCGAGCGGTCAACAAGGGCGGCAAGCTGGCCCGCTGGTACGGGCGCGAGCCGGTCGCCGACGACCGCAGGATTCTCACCCGGTGGTCGCGCGCGCGGTCCCCGTTTGCACGCCGGTGAGCGCGTCACGTACAGTGGTGTCACCGACGCGGGGTGGAGCAGCTCGGTAGCTCGCTGGGCTCATAACCCAGAGGTCGCAGGTTCAAATCCTGCCCCCGCTACCACCGAAAGTGCAGGTCAGAAGGGGTCCGGCCACAGGCCGGGCCCCTTCTGGCCTGCCCGGATGCTCACAGAATGCTCACAGAACCCGTGAGCACGCGATGTGCGACTCCGGTTCATGGTGCACACCTTGGTTCCGTTCCTGGGTGACAGGTGCGGACGCGGTTCCGGTAGGTGCCTGAGAGTCGCGCTCGTTGTCCGGCTCTGACGGCTGTCCGGCACGCTCATCGTGATCTTCAGGTCGCGGTGGGAGGGCCGGCGGTGCTGTTGCCCTGGAGCGCCGGCACGGCAATCGCGAGTCTCTGAGAACCCCTGCAGAGGTGTTGGCGGGGTAGGGCCTGCTCGCGCGTTGGGGTCCCCGTCGTCCACGGATACTCCAGCCGTATGTGTGCCTCCCTTGGCACTACCCCGGTTCCGCCGTCGGTCACACTCCTTCGGTGTGGTGGATCCGCCCAGGAGGTAGTGCGTACAACATGCGTGCTTTACCGATGGGCGGCGCGACCGGCAGCGCGGGGACGCGCCGGCTCGCGTCGTCACGGTGGCAAGGGGCGACGATCGCGCTGGCCGGTGTCGTGACCACCGCCGCGTACCTCATGGACGGCTATTCGCACCTGGCCCGCGGTGCGGTAGGGGACTCGCTTGGGTTCGTCGTACTCGCCGTCGACTTGCCCGGGGGTCCGCCGTGACCACGACGGCCGGGTGTGTGACTGGTTTGCCGCCCTGGCGGTCTGTGCTGGCTGTGGTTGCTCATCCCGACGACGAGTCGTTCGGGCTCGGTGCGCTGCTGTCGACCTTCGCCGAGACCGGCGCCCGGGTCAGCGTGCTCTGCTTCACCCACGGGGAGGCTTCCACCCTGCACGGCGTGGCAGGGGATCTGCGGACGATCCGGGCAGCTGAGCTCGATGCTGCCGCCTACCTCCTCGGCGTACAGGACGTCGAGCTGCGCGACCACCATGATGGAGCCCTCACAGACCTGCCGCTGGACATCCTCGTCGAGGACGTCGTCACGTTGGGGCGTGATCAGTCGGCCGAGGGGCTGACCGTGTTCGACAGCGGCGGGATCACCGGCCACCCTGATCACCGTTGGGCCACCCGGGCCGCCACCGCCGCCGGTGCGCTGCTTGACATCCCGGTGCTCGGCTGGACACTGCCCGAACAGGTGACCAACGCGCTGAACACCGAGCTCGGCACCGGATTCGTGGGCCAGCCCTGGGACCGTATCGACCTGACTGTCGCCGTCAACAGGACCCGGCAGCTGCAGGCGGTGCGAG
This sequence comes from Mycobacteriales bacterium, assembly GCA_046713755.1. GTDB lineage: Bacteria > Actinomycetota > Actinomycetes > Mycobacteriales > SCTD01 > JAUYQP01. The sequence continues at coordinate 7,345 of JBKKBU010000315.1, read as the reverse complement.
CCCATCCCAGCCAAGCCGTCCCCGCCGCGCCGCTGTGGCGCCGCCTCGAGTTGCTCGGCGACCAGGAGCACCTGCGCTGGCTGCAGCCGTTGGCATATCAGCCCCAGCTTCAGCTGCTATTCACTGCTGATTGCCCGCACTGGCCGCAGGCGTACCGCACCTTCGCCGACGCCCTCTCTGCCCGCGGTCGTGGGGACCAGGACATCGCCCTCACCGTCATTCGCGACGAAGCGCAGGCGCAGGCACGGCGCTTCCCCGGCTCACCGACTTTCCTCGTCGACGGTGTCGACCCGTTCGCCAGACCGGACGCCAGCGCCGGATTGTCCTGCCGCTGCTACGACACACCTGACGGGCGGCGTGCAACGCCAAGCCTCACCCAGCTCACGGCGGCGCTGACCTTCTGATCGACCGCAACCTCAGAACATCAGCGGTGCATCCCGCAACTCCCGCCCGGCTCGCCGCCCTGCTCACCGCCGGCGATGGCGCGGGACGTATGGCCCTGACCAGAGGCTCGCGTTCGTTCTAGCGTGGCCATTCAGACCGGCAACGGTGTGATGCGAGGCGATGCGAGAAGAGATCATGGACAGCATCACGGTGAGGCATCTCGCAGCCGACCGGTTCAGCATCGACGTCGGTTTGCATTCTCTGATCGTCGACCAGCCCACCGATGCAGGTGGCGAGGGCAGCGGGCCGACCCCGACGGATCTTTTCGTGGCCTCCTTGGCTGCTTGCATGGCGCACTACGCCCGCAGGTACCTCACGCGTCACGACCTGTCCGTCGACGGGCTCGAGGTCACCGCCTCCTACGACATGGCCGAGAGCCCCCACCGCGTGAGCGAGATCGTTGTGCAGCTCACGGTCTCCGACGACGTACCCGTCGAACGTCGCGCCGCCCTGCTGGCCGTGGCCTCCCACTGCACCGTGCGCAACTCCCTGACCCAGCCACCGTTGGTACAGATCACCTTGGACGCACTGGCTGCCTCGAGCGCCATCGGGTGAGGCCTGGACCCCGGTAGCCCTACCGGACGTCGATGATGCCCATCATCCCGAGGTCTTCATGATCGAGGATGTGGCAGTGGTAGACGGAGCGGCCGGTGAAGGTCTCGAACGCGATCCGGACCCGCACGCTGCTGCGGGCAGGGACGTTGACGACATCCTGCTGACGGACGACGTCGACCGGGACACCGGCCTCCTCGGTGACCTGCATGGGCCACACGTGCAGGTGTAAGGGGTGATCCATCGGACTGGTGTTGCGGATCTCCCACTCCTCCACCGTTCCGGCCCGCACCTGCTGGTCGATGCGGGACGCATCGAAGGCCCGCCCGTCGATGGTGAAGCCCCTCCCGCCACCGCCACCTCCCATGGACATGCCGCCACCCATGCCCATCGCAAAGGTCAGGGTCCGGCGACCATCGAGCGCGGCCTGCCGCAGATCCCGCGGCGCTGGCTGCGCCGGTACCCGACCCAGGGCCGGCACGGCGCTTCCGGTCACGTGCAGCGTCGCCAGCAGCGCTGCCGCGCTCGTTCTGCTCGAGCCGCCGCCCATCCCAGCGGTGCCTCGGTCGTAGGCGAGCATCCGAACATCACTGCTGCCCTGCGACATGGTGACCAGAAGGTCCGCGCGGTTGCCCGGCGCGAGCACGAGGTCCTCGACCTGCTGCGGGGTGACGAACCGGCCCGAGTCGAGGCCCAGCAGCTCCATGTGCTGTCCGTCCACGCGCAGCCGCAGGTAGCGGGACGCGCAGGCGTTGACGATCCGCCACCGCTCCCGCTCTCCCGGCCGGGCGTTCAGAACCGGCTGGACCTGCCCGTTCAGCAGGATCAGGTCGCCCTCGCGGCCTTGCATCCGAGCCATCTGGCCGACCGGCCGTATGCGCCCGGCGCTGTCGAGGCTGGTGTCGGAGATGACCAGGACCCGTTCCCGGGTGACCGGCACCATTCTGTCGCCCTGGGGCGGGTCGCCCACGATGATCGCGCCGTAGAGCCCGCCGAAGACCTGCTCGGCGGCCATCCCGTGGTGGTGTGGGTGGTACCAGTAGACGCCCGGCGGATGGTCAGCCGGCAACTGGTAGTCGTAGTCCCGGGAGGCCCCGGACGGCACGGCCACGAGCACGTTGTCTGCTTGGCCCTCAGGGGAGACGTGCAGGCCGTGGACGTGCAGGTTCGTGGGGTCGGCGAGCCGGTTGACCAACGTGACCTGGAGCCGGTCGCCGGGCTGCAGGTGGAGCGTCGGCCCCGGCAGGCCCCCGTTGTAGCTCAAGGCGGTGGCGGCTCTACCACCGACGCGGACCGGGCGCTCGCGGGCCTCCAGGGTGAGCTTCAGCGCGCCGTCACTGCTGCGTAGGACCGCCGGTTCGAGCAGCGCGGCCCCAGGAGCTGTCCGGAAGGACGGGCCGGAACGACCGGAGAGCAACAACCCGAGGCCGCCGACCGCGGAGCTGGCGATGCCAAGACCGCCGAGCTGAAGGGCTCGGCGGCGGCTGAGGGCTTCCATCAGAGGGGCTCGTGGAGGGTCTCGAGTCGGTCCCGGTACTCCGTCGGGCTCAACTCACCCCGCGCCAGCCTGTCATCGAGGATCTTGCGGGCGGCACTGCGCCCAGGTGTCTTCCCACCGGCGGACCCGACCATTTCGCTCCGAGCCGCCGAACCGGCGAACAAGCGCACCGCCAGAAGGACAAGCAGGGCCAGACCTACGAGCAGGAAGACCGCGAACACCCACGACCAACCGTCATCCATGCCGTACCCGTTGCCGTTCATGCGCCGTTCCTCTCGGTGGGTGAGTCCGCCCGTAGGCAGACGCCAGGGAGGGGGAACCAGCGAAGCGCCTCGAAGTCCGCTGGGAGCCCGGTCATCTCCTCGTCCCGCCAGGTCGGCAGCGGGTTTCGGTCGGCCAGCAGGTCCCGTGCCCGTTGCAGGTACCCCGGGTAGGCGTTCTCGTCTGCGTGCAGGTGGGCCCGCGGGTACTGCAGCGAGCCGTCGTCGTCGTAGTGCAGCTGGGTCAGGCGCAGCGGGGGGTCGAGGGGAGCGGCCCGGTGGTGCCACAGGCCGCTACTGGGATCGAAGGTGTAGTCGGTGAGCAACTTCCAGCCCTGGTCAGCGATCAGGTGCACCGCGTCGACGAGGTAGTCGCAGGTGGCCTCCGACAGGAAGTAGTTGAAGTTCAGCCGCGTCCAACCGGGCTTGAGGCCTTCGCAGCCCATGCTGATCTCGCGCTGGAAGGCGTGCGACCGGTCCAGGTCGATGCCGAGCAGTCGGTGGCCGTAGGGGCCGGCGCAGGAGCAACCACCGCGGGCCTGGATCCCGAAGAGGTCGTTCAGGAGCGCGACCACGAAGTTGTGGTGCAGGTACCGCTCTTCATACCGGATGAGGAAGGAGACGATCGACAGTCGGTCGGCGTCGGTGTCGCCCAGGATGACGATCCGTGGATTGTCCCGCCAGGAACTCGACGCGGTGGTCCAGAACGCCTTCTCGCGGGCCTCGATCAGCTCTGCTCCGACGGCCCGTTTGAGCTGGAAGGCCAGGCCGGCGCGGATCGCACCGATGATGTTGGGGGTGCCACCCTCCTCTCGCGCGATCGGGTCGGTGAGGTACTGCTGCTCGGTCGGGTTGACGTAGGCGACGGTGCCCCCGCCGGGGACGGTGGGCACTCGGTTGTTGACAAGGTTGCGCCGGACGGCGAGCACCCCCGGCGCTCCTGGGCCGCCGATGAACTTGTGGGGTGAGAGGAACACCGCGTCCAGGTAGGCCTCTCCCGCAGCAGGGCTACCCATGTCGATGGGAACGTACGGGGCGGCAGCGGCGAAGTCCCAGAACGACAGCGCGCCGTGCCGGTGCAGCAGCGTGGCGATGGCGGCGGTGTCGGAGCGGATGCCGGTCACGTTGGAGGCCGCGGAGAAGCTCCCGATCAGCAGTGGACGGTCGGCATGGCGGCCCAGCTCCACCTCCAGAAGGGCCGCGTCGATGTGGCCATCGGCGTCCTCTCCGATGACGATCACGTCGGCGATGGACTCCCGCCAGGGCAACTCGTTGGAGTGGTGCTCGTACGGGCCGATGAACACCACCGGACGCTCCGCTGCCGGAATGCGCTCCGACAGCTGGTAGCGATCGTCCAGCTCGACGGGAATCCGCAGGCCGAGGATCCGGACCATTTTGTCGATGGCGCCGGTGGCGCCGGACCCGCAGAAGATCACCAAGGTGTCCTCGTCACCGCCGATCGCGTCGCGGATGATCCGGCGGGCGTCTTCCCGTAGGCGGGTGGTCTGCAGCCCAGTACCGGAGCTCTCGGTGTGGGTGTTCGCGTATCGGGGGAGTACCTCGTGGCGGATGAAGTCCTCGACGAACGTCAGCGCCCGGCCTGAGGCGGTGTAGTCGGCGTAAGTGATCCGGCGGGGTCCATACGGGCCGTCGAGGACCTCGCTGTCACCGATAACGCCGCACCGGATCTGTTCCACCAGCGCCGACGTCGGGACCGAGCGGTCTGAGGCGCCGGGATCTGCCGCCGCGAGGGTTGCCACAGCCCGATGCTCCCTCACCGCCGCTGGCGCAGGCAGGGAACTGGTGCCCGTCAGGAGAGGGACGTTCGGCCCTGCCTGATGCCCTGCAAGCAGACCAAGGATGAGGTCACGAAACATCCACAGGCACAGGGAGTGATGATGAGGCGCCTTCTCGTTCTGGGTGCGGGCACGGCGGGGACGATGGCCGTCAACAAGTTGCGTCACAAGCTGGACGAGTCCGAGTGGATGATCACCGTCATCGACCAGGACGACCAGCACCTCTACCAGCCAGGGCTGCTGCTGCTGCCGTTCGGCGTGTACCGGAGCGACGAGCTCATCAAGCCCCGCGAGCAGTTCGTCCCCGCTGGCGTCGACCTCGTGATGGGCACCATCGACCGGGTGGACGCGGAAAGCAACCAGGTCTTCCTCGAGGACGGCCAGGCCTTCGACTACGACTACCTCGTCATCGCGACGGGCACCTCACCCAGGCCGGACCAGACGCCTGGCATGGCGGGGGATCAGTGGCGCACGAGCATCTTCGACTTCTACACCCTCGACGGCGCGGTGGCCCTGCGCGACAAGTTAGCCACCTGGAAGGGCGGTCGGCTCGTGGTGCAGATCGTCGAGATGCCTATCAAGTGCCCGGTGGCGCCGTTGGAGTTCGCGTTCCTCGCCGATGCCTTCTTCGAGGAGAAGGGCATGCGGGACAAGGTCGACATCACCTACGTCACCCCGCTTGAGGGTGCGTTCACCAAGCCGATCGCCTCCAAGCACCTCGGCGGCATGCTCACCGACCGCCACATCGCCCTCGAGGGCGACTTCATGGTCGACCGCATCGACCCCGACACCAAGACCTTGGTGTCGATGGACGAACGCGTGATCCCCTTCGACCTGCTCGTCACGATCCCGCTGAACATGGGGGCCGACTTCGTCGCCCGCTCCGGCTTGGGCGACGAGCTGAACTACGTACCCGTCGACAAGCAGACCCTGCTCTCGACCAAGCACGACAACATCTTCGCGATCGGTGACGCCTCCAACATCCCTGCATCTAAGGCGGGGTCGGTCGCGCACTTCTCCGTCGAGCTGTTCGCCGACAACTTCCTTGAACACATCAACGGCAAGCCGATGACGCACCCGTTCGACGGGCACACCAACTGCTTCATCGAGTCCGGGCACGGCAAGGGTCTGCTCATCGACTTCAACTACGACACCGAACCCCTGACCGGCAAGTACCCGATCCCCGTGATCGGACCGTTCAGCCTCCTTCAGGAGAGCCACGCCAACCACTGGGGAAAGCTGGGTTTCCGTTGGGCCTACTGGCACCTGCTGCTCCCCGGACATCCCCTGCCCGTGCCCTCGCTGATGTCCATGTCCGGCAAGCACACCGAGAGCTGAAGGAAGTCCACCATGCCTGTCACTGAGCTCAACGGCCACCAGATCCACGTCAACGACGAGGGCTTCCTCACCGAGTACGCCGAGTGGAACGACGACCTCGGGAAGGCTCTCGCGAGCCAGATCGGCGTCGACCTGACCGAGGCGCACTGGAAGGTCATCCACTTCCTGCGCGAGGACTACAAGACCCAAGGGGAGACGGCCACCAGCCGACGGGTCCAGACCGTCGGTGGCATCCCCATCAAGGAGCAGTTTCTGCTGTTCCCGAAGAAGCCCGCGAAAAAGATGGCCTACATCGCAGGCCTGCCCAAGCCCCACGGCTGCGTCTAAGGAGAACCCGTCATGATCATGACCGAAACCACGACCGCGATCGTGCCGAACTTTGGCGACGACGACGAGCACAGCGACCGCAAGCTCGCCGTCATCTGCTCCAAGGGCAACCTCGACATGGCCTACCCCGGCCTGATCCTCGCCAACGCAGCCCTCGGTGAAGGCATCGAGACGATGGTGTTCTTCACCTTCTGGGGCTTCGACATGATCACGAAGTCCAGGATGAACGACCTGCAGTTCAGCCCCGCTGGGAACGCCGCCCTACACCTGCCGCTGGGCGACGTGCGCCTGCCGCAGGCGCTGGCACCGCTTCCCGGCATGACCACCATGGCCACCAAGATGCTCAAGAAGCAGATCGCCGACATCGGCGTCCCCGATGTCCCTGACTTCCTCGACCAGATCGTCGCCGCCGGAGGCCACCTCTGGGCCTGCCGCATGTCAGCCGACATGAACCACCTCACCGAGACCGACCTGCGCGACGACATCGAAGGGATCATCAACGCCTCCGACTTCATCGAGAAAACCGCCGGCGCCCAACTGTTGTTCATCTGAGCTCCCCGGTCCACCGACCTCGAGCCCACAAGGTCTTCACCCTCGCCGACGGCAGCGGATGGAAACGTGGTCCTCCGTTGACGTAGTGGCCATACCTGGTGCTGGCCCGTCGATGTCCTGTTCGACGCCCTTGCCCAGTGCACAAGCAAGCGGCGCCGACGAAGTCGGCCCGATCAACCCGGCCTGCGGGGAGCGTCACCAACCCACCACATTCTTGACCGAAGTCTCCACGCCCCAGCGAGGGATGGACGGCGCGCGCGACGTTGCTCGCGTACTGGCTACCGAGTTCGCGGTTGTTCGCGACTCGGCAGTTTGGCGTCTCTCAACTGTGGGGCGCCCCAACAGGTAGGCCTGGGGGGCGTCGATCCCGAGGCTCCCGGTTCAGCGAAGCTCCGCGCGAGCCGAAGGATGTGCCGGAATCAGAAATCACCTCCGTGCCACCGGGGAATCACTGCTGGAGGTATTGGCCGGAATCGGGGAAACGTTGGTGAACTCCAAGAGATGCTTAAGGGCAGAAGTGATGATCAGATCCGTGAGGTTGTCCCCGCGCACGATCGAAGCAGGGTGGGGGAGCAGGC
>JBKKBU010000314.1:0-13603 GCA_046713755.1 Mycobacteriales bacterium | reverse complement strand
GTCGAGCGCACCTCGGACTGGGTCTGCTCGAGCCACTGCCGGCGCGACAGCACGACGTTGTTGCGGTTCTTGTCGAGCTCGATGATCTTGGCCTCGAGCTCCTTGCCCACGTAGGGCTGGAGGTCGCGGACGCGGCGCATCTCGACCAGCGACGCTGGGAGGAAGCCACGCAGGCCGATGTCGAGGATGAGACCACCCTTGACGACCTCGATCACCGTGCCGGTGACGATGCCGTCCTCTTCCTTGATCTTCTCGATCGTGCCCCAGGCGCGTTCGTACTGGGCGCGCTTCTTGGACAGGATGAGGCGCCCCTCCTTGTCCTCCTTCTGGAGGACGAGGGCCTCGACCACGTCACCGACGGACACGACCTCATGGGGGTCGACGTCGTGCTTGATGCTCAGCTCGCGCGAGGGGATGACGCCCTCGGTCTTGTAGCCGATGTCGAGAAGGACCTCGTCGCGGTCGACCTTGACGATCGTGCCTTCGACGATGTCGCCGTCGTTGAAGTACTTGATCGTCTCGTCGATGGCGGCGAGGAAGTCCTCCATGGACCCGATGTCGTTGATGGCGACCTGAGGGGTGGAGGGGCTGTCGAGGGTGCTGGTCAAGGAGTCTGCTCCGGCTGCGGTGGGATCGTGACCGGCCCCGGATGGGCCGATCGGCGGGTGGTGCCACGCAGCGGGCGGTTCGACGAGGCGGACGGACGACAACAGGGAAGTCAGACCAACAGGGCGAGCGCGAGCATGCACGATCGCGCGCCCGCAGCGCGTGCCGCCATAGTAGGTGCATGCAGGCACCTGCGTCGAATGCCGACAGCTCGGCTGCCCGCGTCGTCAAGCGCCGCGCGGGCCCCGCGGAGAGCGCCTCGGCCAACCGCACCTGGTGGGACGGCGCCGCGCGCGATTACTACGCGGAGCACGGCGAGTTCCTCGGCGATGCCGACCTGGTCTGGTGCCCGGAGCGGCTGCGCGAAGCCGAGGCCAGATTGCTCGGTGACGTTCGGGACCTCGATGTCCTGGAGGTCGGCTGCGGCGCCGCGCAGGGGGCCCGCTGGCTGCTCGCGCAGGGGGCTCGCGTCACCGCCTTCGACGTCAGCCGCGGCCAGCTGGACCAGGCCCGCGAGATCGACCGACGGACGGGGTGCACGGGGATCGGCTACCTGCAGGCCGACGCGCAACGGCTGCCGCTACGCGCATCGTCGTACGACGTGGTGGTGTCGGCGTTCGGCGCGCTGCCGTTCGTGTCGGACGCGCCCGGCACGCTGACCGAGATAGCGCGCGTGCTCCGGCCCGGCGGCCGGGCGGTGGTGTCGGTGTCGCACCCGATCCGGTGGGCCTTTGCCGACGACCCCGGACCGGAGGGGCTGGTGGTGCGGCAGAGCTACTTCGACCGGACGCCCTACGTCGAGGAGGACGCCAGCGGTCGGGCGATCTACGTCGAGCACCACCGCACCATCGGCGACTGGGTCAGGGCGGTCGTCGGTGCCGGGCTCCTGGTGGTGGACCTGGTCGAGCCGGAGTGGCCGGTGGATCACGAGGGCGTGTGGGGCCAGTGGTCACCGTTGCGCGGCCGACTGCTGCCCGGGACGCTGGTGGTGATCGCCGAGCGGCCCGCCAACCCAAGCTGATGGGCGACGGGCCGCACGACGTGGGCGAAGCTCCGGACTAGCCGGCGATGCGGCGGCGGATGGCCCAACCGGAGAGGCTGGCCAACCCGAGCAGGGCCAGCGCGACGACGCCGCGAGCGGTGTTGTCCTGCACCTGCGTGGTCGCACCGGCGAGCGTGAAGCTGTAGACCGCCGTGCCGGTCGCCCCTTCGGGTGCGCCGTAGGGCAGCGCGCCGTCGTCGACCTTGCGGCCCATGGCCACGAGGACCGCGGCCTTCTGGGCGTTGGTGGCCTGGGCCTCGGTGCCCTTCTTGGCGAGGACTGCCGTGCCGAGCTCGTGCAGCTGGCCGGCACCGTCACCGATCTTGGCGGCACCAGCCTTGGTCTTCTCGAGTCCCTCGGCGATCTTTCCGGCGCCGACAGCGGCGTCATCAAGCCCAGGCGCGAGCTGGGACGCGCCGTCTGCCAGCTGCCCGATGCCATCGTCGAGGGCGGCGTTGCCCGCGGCGAGCGTCACGCTGCCGTCGGCCAGCTGACCCACCCCCGCGTCCAAGGCGGCGTTGCCGTCGGCGAGCAGCGCGCCGCCGTCGGCGAGCAGCCCGAGGCCAGCAGCGAGCGGTCCGGCGCCCTCCGTCGAGAGCCGACCGGCACCGGCTGCCACCAGGGCCGTGCCGTCCGCCAGCGCAGCCGAGCCGGTCGCGGCGGATGTCGCGCCCGTCGACAGCGCGGTGACACCGGCCACCGCCGACGTCAGCCCTGCCACGAGCGCATCGAGACCTTCCGCGATGCCGGGACTGGTGGCACTGCCGCTCTTCAGGCCGGCGGCGATCTGGTTGAGCCCGGTCGTCACCCGGGTGACACCGGCGCTCAGGGCGTCGATGCCGGCCTGCGCCGCACCGGTGCCGGTGCCCAGGCCCGCGCTGATGAGGCCGAGGCCGTCCGAGGCGGCCTTGGACTTGCCGCGCAGGCTGTCAGCGGTCAGCGGGTCGATCTTCGCCACGATGCCGGTCAGGACCTGGCCGGCTCCCAGGACGTTCTGGCAGACCACCGTCGTCGGGGTGGTCGAGCAGGCGCTCAGCGCCGACAGGTTGTTGATGAAGTAGCGCAGCGTGGGCGTCGTGCCGATCGGGGTCGGACTGTTGAGACCCGCGACCAGCTGGTCGATCGATCCACCCGGCGCGAGGGAGCTGTCGACGCCGGCCTTCACCTGGTCGACGCCGCCCTTCGCGGTGGCGATGCCGGTCTTGAGCTGGGTGAGCCCGCCACCGAGCTGCGCCATCCCGTTGAGGATGGTGCCGGCAGTCGACGCCGACCCGAGGCCGGCCCGGAGCCGCTCGACCCCAGCGCGCAGGGCGACGGCGCCATCGAGGGCCTTGGGAAGGCCGCTGGTTCCGGCCAGCTGGCCAAGGCCGCCGCTGATGAGGGCGAGGCCGTCGGCTAGCTGGTCCGCGCCCGCGGCCGCCTGGCCGGCACCGGTGGCGAGGGCCTGGCTGCCATCCAACAACTTCTCGGAGCCGGCGCTGGCGGCGTCGAGGCCAGCAGCAAGCTTCGCCGAGCCGTCGGCCAGCTTGCTGCTGCCGTCCTTCGCCGATGCGAGGCCGTCCGCGATCTTGCCGGAGCCCTCAGCGAGCTTGGTGCTGCCTTCCTTCGCGGTGCCCAGGCCGTCGGCGATCTGGTGCGCCCCGGGAGCGGCCTTGTCGGCGAGGCCGGCCTGGAGCGCGGCCGCACCTGCTGCGAGTTGGGTCAGGCCGTCGAGCAGCTGGCCGGCACCAGCCGCGAGGTTGATGAGGTTGGCGTCGATGACACTCGCGGCGACCGTCAGGTCAGCCGCGGACTGGGCCCCGGCGGAGTAGCCGTTGCGGGCGGTCGCGATCTCAGCACGACGCGATGTCACGGGCACGACGGAGATCTCGGTGGGCGGCAGCTCGGCGTTCTCGACCTGAGCGGTCCAGGTCATGACCTGGGTCGGCGCTCCCACGGGCGCGAAAAGCACCATCGAGAAGGTGATCCCGGTGCCCCCACGACCGTCGCCGCCGACCGCTGCGAGCGGCGCGGACACGCTGTGGAAGCTCGCCGGCAGGGTCGTCGAGACCCTGCCCACGAGCGGCGTGACCAGCTCGACCGTCGTGGTGACCGGCTGGCCGATCGCGTTGTTGTAGGTGACCTCGGTGGGGGTGCCGGTCGTGTTGGTCACCGTGTAGGAGGTCCTGAGCTTGCCACTCTTGCCCACGAGGTCCTCGGCCGAGATGTCCCTGCCGTCGAGCTGGTAGGCAGCCTTGACCGTCACCGGAAGGGCGCCGGTGAAGTCGCTGATCGTGCGCAGGTCTTCGCGACCGTTGACGTCGACCTCGTAGCGGGCCACGCCCCCCGTCACCTTGGGTGGAGAGAAGCCATCGAGGTCTCGGACGCCCTTGCCGGACGTTGGATCCAGGATCGTGGCCTTGCCGTTGCCCAGCAAGGTGATCTGCTCGAGCAGCTTGGTGCTCTGCACCTTGCCGGAGGAGTCGAGCGTCGTCTTCACGGTCTCGCGGTCGATGACGGAGACAGCAGTCGCCGCGCCGGCCGGGCCAGCGAGGACGAGCGCGGTGAGCAGCGACGTCGTGGAGGTGACGACGAGGCAGCGGCGCAGGGACGGCCTGACAGGGCGGGTCATCAGACAGCCTTCACGTGGGAGCCGGCGGTGCTATCAGCGGCCGCACGGGGCAAGGGGAAGTCGACGTCGAGCGGTTCGCCGGGGGGTTCGGCTGCACTGCGCGTCATGGGGCTGGCGAGCCCCGCGAGGAGGGTGGTCGCGAAGAAGGCCAGCCCGCTGGCGAGCAGGGCGCTCGTGGCCGCGGTCACCACCGTGGTGGTGGTGCCCGTCGCGGCGCCGGCAAGAACGGTCTGGAAGGCGCCGGTGAGCGTGGCGACACCGAGCAGGCCAGCCCACAGCGGCAACCGGTCGCCGCTGGCCGTCGCCAGGGCCGTCACCAGCGAGAGCACGACGACCGCTGAGATCGCGCGGCCCGTCGGGATGTCGGGAAGGCTGGAGCGCAGCAGCGCCAGACCGACGGCGACAGCGATGAAGCCGCCGACGAAGGCCAACGCGCGCGCGCCGGCGTCGCCGGCCCGACCGGGCACGAGACCGAGGACGGCACCGGCTGCTACGCCGAGCAGGGCCACCTTGGGCAGGTCGGATCCGAGCACGGATCCGTAGGCAACGACAATCGCGGCCGAAGCGGCGACCGCACTTCCGACCGCTGCGGTGCGGATGCGCACCCCGGTCATCGGGCTGGACATGGTCGCTCTCTCTGCCCGGTAGGGCGGGGGGCGGGCCGGCGGACCGGCGAGGGGGTTCGCAACCTCCCCACATGGGGTTGTCACGAGCAGCGGGATCCCGGCTGCGCCCTCTAGGCTCCCCGAAAACCGAATCGCGTTCTATAGCTCGTTATGACGATTTCCTGCATAGCCCGCAATGGTGTGACACAGGTCGCATGGCCCTAGTGCAGACGGGGTGCGACGGCCACGTTGCACGACCGAGGAGTACGACGGGAGCAGCCCTGCTCCCGTCGTACGCACCCCTGGCTAGTGGCCCGCGTCGTCCCAGGTCGCGCCGACGCCGACCGAGACCTCGAGGGCGACCGAGAGCGGGTAGGCCTGCCCCATCTCCTGACGCACCAGGGCTTCCAGAGCTTCCCGCTCCCCTGGTGCGATCTCAAGGACCAGCTCGTCGTGGACCTGCAGCAGCAGTCGTGAGGACAGCCCCTGCTCGCGCAGCTGTCGAGCCACCCCCAACATGGCGAGCTTGATGATGTCGGCCGCGGAGCCCTGGATGGGGGCATTGAGAGCCATCCGCTCGGCCATCGAGCGGCGCTGGCCGTTGTCGCTGGTGAGGTCCGGCAGGTAGCGCCGGCGATCCAGGATCGTCGAGGTGTAGCCGTCCTTGCGGGCCTGGTCGACAACGTCGTGCAGGTACGTGCGGATGCCACCGAAGCGCTCGAAGTACGCCGTCATCTGCTCCTTCGCCTCGTCCGGCGTGATCTGCAGCTGCTGGGCCAGGCCGTAGGCGGACAGCCCGTAGGCGAGGCCGTAGGACATCGCCTTGACGCGGCGGCGCAGCTCCGGGTCGACCTGGTCGACCGGCACACCGAAGGCCCGCGAGGCGACGAAGGTGTGGAGGTCCTCCCCCGTCGAGAAGGCCTCCTTGAGGCCGGCGTCGTCGGACAGGTGCGCCATGATCCGCATCTCGATCTGGCTGTAGTCCGCGGTCATGAGCGCTTCGAAACCCGGGCCTGGGACGAAGCCGCGCCGGATCTCGCGGCCCTGCGGGGTGCGGATCGGGACGTTCTGCAGGTTCGGGTTGTCGCTCGACAGCCGGCCGGTGGCCGCGACCATCTGCTTGTAGGTCGTGTGGATGCGGCCGTCGTCGGCGACGGTCGGCAGCAGCTGCTTCTCGACCACCATGAGCAGCCGGGTCATCTCGCGGTGCAGCAGCAGTGCGTCGATCACCGGGTGGGTGCCGATCAGGCCCTGCAGCGCGTCGGCATCGGTGGTGTAGCCGGTCTTGATCTTCTTGGTCTTCGGCAGCCCGAGCTCGTCGAACAGCAGGGTCTGGAGCTGCTTGGGGCTGCCGAGGTGGAACTCGTGGCCGACGGTGGCGTAGGCAGCCTCGGCGGCGGCCTTCACCTGGTCACGCAGCCGGGTCTCGAGCTCCACCAGCTGCTCGACGTCGGCGGCGATGCCGGTGCGCTCGCAGTCGGCCAGCACCCAGACCAGCGGCAGCTCCAGGTCGCGCAGCAGCGCCGTCCCCCCGCGCCGCTCGAGGTCGGCGTCGAGGGCCACCGCGAGGTCGGCGACCGCGCGGGCCCGCAGCACCGCGTCATCCGCTGCGCTGGTGTCCTCCCCACCGTCCAGGGTCAGCTGCCCGTCGTCGGACCCTTCGGCGCGCAGCTCGCGGCGCAGGTAGCGCAGCGACAGGTCACCGAGGTCGAACGACATCTGCCCAGGCAAGGCGAGGTACGCCGCCAGGGCGGTGTCCGAGGTGACGCCGCCGATGGTCCACCCGCGCGCACCCAGCGCCAGGACGGGACCTTTGAGGTCGTGGAAGGCCTTCGGGGCATCGGACGCGAGCCAGTCGCCCAAGGCCTGCTCGTCCTCGGGGGTGCACGTCTCAAGGTCGACGTAGCCGGCATCGTCCCGGGGCGCGGCACCTTCCGCCGCCGACTCGCAGGCAAGGCCCAGACCGTGCGCGTCGCCGGTGCCCCGGCCCCAATGACCCCGCACGTGCAGGCCGACCCGGACGCCAGCAGGCAGCCCAGCAAGGAACTCGGCCACCTCGCCCGGCGCCAGCACTCGGGCGTCCACCTCGAACCCCTGCTCCGCCTCCGGCTCGACGGCCTGCAGGGTCGCGTAGAGGCGCTCACGCAGCACCCGGAACTGCAGCGCGTCGAAGACCTTGTGGACCTCATCGCGGTCCCACTGGCCGACCGTGAGCTCCTCCGGGCGGACATCGAGGTGGACGTCACGACGCAGCTCGGTGAGACCGCGATTGCGCACGACCTGCGCGACGTGGGCACGCAGCGAGTCGCCGACCTTGCCCTTGACCTCGTCGACGGACGCGATCAGGCCGTCGAGGTCGCCGTACTGCTGGATGAGCTTGGTCGCGGTCTTCTCCCCCAGCCCCGGGATGTTGGGCAGGTTGTCCGATGGGTCACCGCGGAGCGCGGCGAAGTCGGGGTACTGCGCCGGCGTGAGGCCGTACTTGTCCTCGACGGCTGCCGGCGTCATCCGCCGCATGTCGGAGACGCCCCGCGAGTTGTAGAGGACCGTCACGCGGTCGCTGACCAGCTGGAAGCTGTCGCGGTCGCCGGTGACGATCAGGACGTCCATGCCCTGCTGCTCGGCCTGGGTCGCGAGCGTCGCGATGACGTCGTCAGCCTCGAAGCCCGCGGCGCTGACACACCGGATGCGCAAGGCATCGAGGACCTCCTGGGCAAGCGACACCTGACCCTTGAAGTCCGCGGGGGTCTCAGAGCGGGTCGCCTTGTACTCGGCGTAGGCCTCGTGCCGGAAGGTCGGCTGCGGCAGGTCCCACGCCACCGCGACGTGGGTGGGTGCCTCATCGCGCAGGACGTTGATGAGCATCGCCGTGAAGCCGTAGACCGCGTTGGTGGGTTGCCCTGTGGTGGTGCTGAAGTTCTCGACCGGCAGAGCGAAGAACGCGCGGTACGCCAGCGAGTGACCGTCGAGCAGCAGCAGCCGCGGGTTCGCAGGTGTCTGGACCGTCTGCTTGGCTGCCACGAGCCGAGTCTAGGGAGCAGCAGTGACAGAGGATCCGTTGGCGTTCATCACCGCGACGATGGGTGAGCTGAACGACAAGCTCGGGGTGGTCTTCCTCGAGGTCTCGAAGGACCGCGTGGTCGCCACCATGCCGGTCGAGGGCAACCGGCAGCCCTACGGGCTGCTCCACGGCGGCGCCTCGATCGCCCTCGCGGAGTCCCTGGGCTCGACACTCGCCGCGCTGCACGCAGGAACCGACCGGCAGGTCGTCGGCGTCGACATGAACGCCACACACCACCGGTCGGCTCGGGAGGGTCTCGTGACCGGTACGTGCGAGGTGATCTCGGCCGGTCGCACGCTGGTCACGTCACAGACAACGGTCACCGACGCCGACGGGCGCCGGCTGTGCACGGCCCGGCTGACCTGCCTGGTGCTGGAGCCCCGCAGCTGAGGGCGACGGCCTACTCGGACTCTCGGCTTCCCAACGGCAGCGCGGCGACCCGAGCCGGCCGTCGGCTGGTGCGACGGAGCTGACGTACGACGTGATCGGCGGCGCTGACCTCGCCCATCGCCGCGAGCTGGCGCCGGACGACCGCGACGGGGGCGACCCGCCGGACGGCGAGCGGCGCGAAGCCGAGCCGGGCGAAGAAGCGATTGGCATCGCGCGAGCCCGGGTGCACCGACACCACCACCTGCTCGATCGAGCGCTCCTCGGCGAACGCCACGCAGGCCGCCACCAGGGCCTTGCCGACTCCGCGCCGGCGGTGCTTGTCGGGCACCACCGCGTGGCTCATGTGCACGGCCGGGATGTCGAGCAGGGCGTTGGCGGACGTGACCGTGAACAGCGCCATCCCGAGCGGCTCGTCGCCGAGGCCCACCGCGAGGACGAGGTGCCGCTTCGGGTCTGCGATCGCCTCGACGTAGCGGGCCGCCAGCGGCGCCCGGGCCGCGGCCGTGAGGCCCCGACCTCGCTTTCCGATGTCGGTGACAGGCAGCAGCTGCTCGCGCAGGTCGTCGCCGAAGTCGAGCAGCGCCGGCAGATCGGCCTCGACGGCGGGACGCACGCGAACGGCACTGCGTGCCATGGATTGCCTCCGGGTAGGCCGGTGTGCTCCTGCAGGCGGGGGCCAGCAGGTCTGGGGTAGCACTCCCGGATGCGCCACGAGCCATACGGCCTGGGCTCCCCGGAGGGCCGCAGCGTAGCGCCCAGGAGAACGGACGACCAACGACGTACGACGGGTTCACCCGCTCGTGGGGCCTGCCCGGCACGAGCCCCGCTTCTACGCTGCGCCGATCTCCTCGCCGAGGTACGCAGCCCGCACTCGATCGTCCGACAGCAGCTTGTCGGCATCGTCGGACATGACGATGGAGCCGGTCTCGAGCACGTAGCCGCGGCTGGCCAGCTTGAGTGCCTGGGCGGCGTTCTGCTCGACAAGCAGGACCGTGGTGCCATCGTCGTTGACGGTCTTGATGATCTCAAAGATCTTCGCGACAATCAGCGGGGCGAGGCCCATGGACGGCTCGTCGAGGAGCAGCACCTTGGGCTGACTCATGAGCGCGCGGCCGATCGCGAGCATCTGCTGCTCACCGCCGGAGAGGGTGCCGCCGTCCTGGCTCTTGCGCTCACCCAGGACCGGGAACAGGTCGAAGACGTGCTCCATGACCTTCTTGTTGCCGCCCTTGCGCTGATAGGCGCCCATCTCGAGGGTCTCGGTCACCGACATCATCGGGAAGACCCGGCGGCCCTCCGGCACGTGGCCGATGCCGAGCGTGACGATCTCGTGCGCGGGCACCTTGCCGATCGGCTTGCCCTCGAAGCGGATCTGACCGGCCGACGGGCGCAGCAGACCGGAGATGGTGCGCAGGGTGGTGGTCTTGCCGGCCCCGTTGGCACCGAGCAGGGTGACGATCTCGCCCTGCTCGACGTTGAGGCTGATGCCCTTGAGGGCCACGACCGCGCCGTACTTGACCTGGACGTCGTCGAGTTCGAGCAGCACGGGTGTCCCTACGCCTTCTTCTTCGGGGCAGCGGCCTTCTTGACCGGTGCAGCCTTCTTGACCGGTGCAGCCTTCTTGACCGGCGCAGCCTTCTTGACCGGCGCAGCCTTCTTGACCGGCGCAGCCTTCTTGACCGGTGCAGCCTTCTTGACCGGTGCAGCCTTGCGCGGGGCGCTCTGGGGGCTGGCCTTGGCGCTCGTGACCTTCTTGGTGGCGGTCGCGGGCGAGGTCCGCTTGGTGGGTGCCGGGCCCTCACCGCCGCCCTCAGTGGCGCGCTCTGCCGCAGCCGCCTGGATGTCCGCGCCGGTGGCAGCGTCGGTGGCGGCGTCACCACCCCCGAGGTAGGCCTCGACGACCTTCGGGTCACGCTGGATCTCCCGAGGGCTACCCGAAGCAATGACCTGCCCGAAGTTCAGGACCACCACGTGAGCGGCGACCGACATCACCAGGCGCATGTCGTGCTCGATGAGCAGCACGCTGATACCGGTCTCCGAGATCTTGCGGATGAGCACCTCGAGCTGGCGCTTCTCGGCAGGGTTGGTGCCGGCGGCAGGCTCATCGAGCAGCAGGAGCCGCGGCCGGGTACCGAGCGCCCGCGCGATCTCGAGGCGGCGCTGGTCGCCGTACGGCAACGCCGATGAGATCTCGTTGGCCCGCCGGGACAGGCCGACGAACTCAAGCAGCCGGAAGGCCTCCTCGTCGCTGTCTCGCTCGTCCTTGCGGGCTCGCGGGAGCCGGAGCATCGCGCTGATCGGACCGGTCTTCTGGTGTGACTCCACGCCGATCTTGACGTTCTCGAGCGCCGTCAGCGCGTTGAACAGCCGGATGTTCTGGAAGGTCCGGGCAACCCCCATCCGGTTGACGTCGTAGGGCTTCTTGCCCACCACGTCGAAGGAGGTGCCTGGCTCCGGCTGGAAGGAGACCGTCCCCTCCTGCGGCGTGTAGACGCCGGTGAGGCAGTTGAACAGCGAGGTCTTGCCGGCGCCGTTGGGCCCGATGACGGACAGGATCTGGCCGCGCTGGTGGACCAGGTCGACGTTGTTGAGCGAGGTCAGGCCGCCGAAGCGCAGGGTGACGCCCTTGACCTCGAGGACGTTGTCACCGGCCACCGGCGTCGTCGTGGGCTCCATGGGCTGGGCGGTCATGTGGCGCTCCCGGTGCTGCTGCCAGCGGTGCCGGTGGCGCTGCCGAGGGAGTCGGCGCTGCCGATGCCCTCCTCCGACATCTGGATCTCACGAGCTCGCCGCTTCGACGGGAACAGCCCCTGTGGTCTGAAGATCATCATGATGACGAGCAGCGCCCCGAAGTAGATGTAACGGTCCTCGGGGGCGACCCGGTCTCGCAGCGCGTTGGGCAGCCACTGCAGCACCGCGGCGCCGGCGATGACCCCGGTGATCGAGCCCATCCCCCCGAAGATGACCATCGTCAGCACCAGGATCGAGGCGAGGAACACAAACTGGTCGGGCGCGATGAAGCCGATGTTGGTGGCGTAGAAGACGCCCGCTAGCCCCGAGGTCGACGCGCCGATGGAGAAGGCCAGCAGCTTGAACTTCACAGTCGGGACGCCGGAGGCGCCGGCGGCCACCTCGTCCTCACGGATGGCGGTCCAGGCGCGCCCCACCCGGCTCTCCTCGAGGTTGCGGAACAAGATCACGACGATGACGATGACGATGAGCAGCAGGTAGTAGTACGGCAGCTGCCCGATCTTCCAGTCGTAGCTCCAGAAGCCGAGATCGATCGAGGGGTGCGGGATGGCGGTCGCGCCCCGCGGGCCGTTGGTGATGTTGGTTCCGGTGAACGGCGCCTTGTCGCCGTTGACGAGCAGGATGCGGACGATCTCACCGAAGCCGAGCGTCACGATCGCGAGGTAATCACCGCGCAGCCGCAGCGTCGGGCCACCGAGCACCACTCCGGACAGCGCCGCGATGAGGACCGCGAAGGGGACCACGAAGAACGGGTTGAGGATGAACGGCGGCTGGACGGGGAGCGTGCCCGTGAAGTACGCCGTGGTGTAGGCGCCGATCGCGAAGAAGGCGATGTAGCCGAGGTCGAGCAGCCCGGCGAGGCCGACGACGACATTGAGGCCGAGCGCGAGCAGTACGTAGACCGCGATCTGCGAGGCGAGCACGCGCTGCCAGAAAGGCTCGAGGGTCAGTGGGAACAGCACCGCGAACAGCGCTGCGACGACCATCGCGGCCCAGAACAGCCGGCGGTCGTTGCGCAGGGCGTCCTGCACGGTGGCGACCGGCGAGACCTTCGGCAGCCGACCGGCGAACACCCCGCGGTCCTGCAGGATGAGAACGCCACCCAGCACGAGGCCGATCACGATGTAGAGCACCACCCGGCTGTCGAGGATGGCTCCCTTGAAGGCGCGGGTCGGTGCGTCGGCGTTGCCCTGCACCGGACCGGTGATGAGCGCGGCCGTCAGGCCGAGCGCGACGCCGGTGCCCAGCTTCTTGAGCTCGCGGGGCCCGAACGACCGGCTCGTCGTGGGAGCGGAAGCGGAAGCGGTGGTCACGCCGTCCTCCTGGAGGTGAGCCGGTCGAGGTCGGCCAGCGGGGTCAGTGGCTGGGTGGCGGGCTGGGTGGCGGGCTGGGTGGCACGCGGAGCCGTCATGCCGACCGCCCTAGGCGCTCGCCGAGGATGCCGGAGGGGCGGACCAGCAGGACGAGCACCAGGATGGAGAACGCGACGACGTCACGGTAAGCCGAGTCGGTGCAGGCCACGCCGTAGTTCTCAACCAGCCCCAAGAGCAGGCCGCCGAGCATGGCCCCTCGGACGTTGCCGATGCCACCGAGCACCGCGGCGGTGAAGGCCTTGACGCCGGGGATGAAGCCCATGGTGTTCTGGACGTTGGTGATCGACCCGAACAGGAAGCCGGCGACACCACCCAGGAAGCCACCGATCAGGAACGTCGTGACGATCACGCGGTCGATGTTGACGCCCATGAGGCTGGCGGTCTCCGCGTCCTGAGCGACGGCCCGAATGCCCTGGCCGAGCTTGGTCGCGTTGACGAGGCGGTCGAGCAGGATGAGCATCAGCACGGCCACGCCCGCGAGCACCAGCTGCTCGGTCTTCACATCGGCGCCGAACAACGAGAACACGGTGCCGCTGGTGTAGAGCTTCGGCACGTTGGTCGCGATCCGACCGAACTCCTTGCCGGCGATGTTGATCATGAACAGTGATGCGCCGATGGCACTGATGAGATAGGCGAGTTTGGGGGCGTTGCGTTTGCGCAGCGGTCGGTAGGCGGTGCGTTCCAGTAGGAACGCAGCGGCTGAGCCGACGAGCCCGCCGGCCAGGACCCCGACAGTCACGAAGACGACCGAGGCGAACCCGGTCGGAGTCTCGTCAACGAGTGGGCGGAGGGCGAATACGCCGCCGAACGCGCCCAGCATGAAGACCTCGCTGTGCGCGAAGTTGATCAGCTGCAGCACGCCGTAGACGAGCGTGTAGCCCAGGGCGATGAGCGCGTAGACCGCGCCGATCGCGAGCCCGGCGACCGTGAGGTCCCAGAACTGGCTGGTGAAGCACATGAGGTGAGGGCTCCAGGCGATCAGAAGGGGCGGTCGGTATCAGCTGTGGATGGTCGGGTGTGACGCGGGCAGGACCCGCGGGCGCCAGGGTGTGGCACGCAGACTAGGGCAAAACGCGGCCGGGGCACGCGCAGCGGGGGCCCGCCCCCCGGGGGGGGGCCCGCCCCCCCCGGGGGGATTGGGGACTCCGAGGAGATGGGGGCCGC
>JBKKBU010000313.1:0-4153 GCA_046713755.1 Mycobacteriales bacterium | reverse complement strand
GCGGTCGAATCGCGCGCTCAGCGAGTTGACCTCAGGGCCGCCGGTCAGGCCGCAGCCGGTAGTGCCGGCAAGCAGGACCAGGGCGGCGAGTACGCCGATCGCACGCCGGCTCACTTGGCCACCTCCGGAGATGTCGCAGTAGGGCCACCGAACGACCCCGGCTGAAAGCCGGCGGGGTTGGTGAGGTTCTGCACGAGGGTGTCGAACCAACGGCCGTTGCCGAGGTTGTTGCCGAAGATCCGGGTGAAGCTGGCCAGCCGCGGGATGGCTTTGTCGAGGTTGGCCTGGTTGGCCTTCAACACGTCGGTCACGCCGCGCAGGCGTTGCAGCGCCGGGAGCAGCTGCGCCTGGTTCTCGCGCACCAGGGCCCGAAGCTGCTCCGACAGCTCGATGGTGGAGCGCAACAGGGCGTCGATCGCCGCGCGGCGGCGCCGCACCTCGTCGAGCAGCAGGCTGGCGTCCGACATGAACGCGACCAGGTCCTCGTCGCGCTGGGCCAGCACCTCGCTCACGCCCCTACTGCGATCGAGCAGGACCTTGAGCTCGGCGTCGCGGCTGGCGATGGTGCGGGACAGGCGAGACAGCCCGGTGAGCGAACTCTTCACCTCGTCGGGGGTGTCCTTGAACGTCTCCGCCAGCGTCGTGAAGGCCTGCGCGAGCTGCGCCTCGTCGATCTCCCCGACCGTCGCGGACAGGCCCTGGAAGGCCTCCGCTACGTCGTACGGCGAGGACGTGCGGGCCAGCGGGATGGTGTCGCCGGCCTTCATCTGGCCCTCGCCCTCCGGTGAGAGCATCACGAACTTGCGGCCGAGCACCGTCTTGATGCGGATGTCGGCGCGGGACTCGTTGCCGAACTCGACGTCCTTGAGGCGCATCTTGACCAGGACCCGGTCACCCGCGAGGTCGACCCCGACGACCTTGCCCTTCTTGACCCCGGCGACGCGGACCTCGTCGTTGGCTCGCAGGCCGGCCGCCTCGCTGAACTCCGCCTTGTAGACGTCGCCGCCGCCGACGAACGGCAGCCGCTCGAGGCTGAACGAGAAGACCAGCGTGGCCAGGATCGTGGTGATGCCGACCGCACCGATGAGTGTCTTGTTGCCTTCGCGGAAGGGCTTCACGACTCGTCCACCGTCTTCTGGCAGCGCGCTGCCGTGTTGACGAACTGCGGGGACATCGTCTCCCCTGTGGGCAGGACGATCCGACCGTCGAACCCGCACAGGTAGAAGTTGAACCAGGAGCCGTAGGTCGCGGTGCCGATGATGCGGTCGAGCTTGGTGGGCAACCGCTCCAGCACCCCGTCGATGGTGCCCTTGTTGTCGTTGAGGGTCTTGGCCAGCGCGTTGAGCTCGGCGATGTCGGCCTTGAGCGGACCGCGGGCGTCAACGAGCAGCGAGGCGGTCGCATCGGTGAGATCAGAGATGCCGGCGAGGGACTCGCCGATCGCCTGCCGGTCGGCCGCGAACCCCTTGGCCAGCCGTTGCAGCTGCGAGACCAGCTCGTTGAGCTCGGTGCTCTTGTCGTCGACCGTGGCGAGCACGGTGCCCAGGTTGGTGATGACCCGGCCGATGACGGCGTCGCGATCGGCGAGGGTGTTGGTCAACGATGCCGTGCGCTGCATGAGGGACTCGATGGTGCCGCCCTCACCCTGCAGGGTCTTCACCAGCTCGAAGGCGACCTTGTTGACCGAGGTGGGGTCGAGGGCCTGGAACAGCGGCCGGAAGCCGTTGAACAAGATGGTCAGGTCGAGCGCGTCCTTGGTCTGGGTGAGCGGGATGGTCTCGCCCTCCTTGAGCACGGTCGCGCTCCCCGGTCCCTCGACGATCGCGAGGTAGCGCTCGCCGACGAGGTTGCGGTAGCGCAGCTGCACGATCGCGCTCTCGGGAATCGTGCGGCCGTCATCGAGGTCGAAGTCGACCAGGGCGAGCTTGCGGTCGTGGACGTCGAGGCCCTTGACCGAGCCCACCCGGACGCCGGCGATGCGCACTTCGTTGCCGGGGAGCAGGCCGGTGACGTCGTTGAAGACCGCTTTGTAGCTGGTCTTCTCGCCGAGCGAGAGGTTGCCGATCGTGGCGGCAAGGAAGAGCGTGAGGATCGAGGTCACGACCATGAAGACGACAAGCTTGATGAAGTCGGCGGTGGTCTTCACGAGAGCACCACCGCGGTGCCACGGGCCATCGGTCCGAACAGCAGGCTGACGATGTCGGGCACCTCGCCCTGCGAGAGGCCGAGCACCGGCGCGGTGACCATGCCGAGCAGCTCCTTCTGGACAGTGGGGGTGGCCAGGGCACGGGCCGGGTCATCGGCCACCCGAGCAGCGGACGGACCGATCCCGGCCCGCTCCTCGTCGCGGTAGCCGTCCTTGTACTCGTAGTCAGGGGCGGGCACGGTGGTGTTGTTCGGCAGGCCGTAGCACTCCGGTCCGCGGTCGTCGAGGTATTCCGGCTCATCACCCTTGAGGTAGCGGTTCTGGTCCTCGATGACCTCGAGGGTGATGTGCAGTCCCGGCTGCAACCGGCCGAAGCTGTTCTCGACGATGGGCTGGAAGCGGGTCAGACCCTTGAGCAGGCAGGGGTACTCCGGGCTGTAGCGGGCGTAGGTCTGCAGGGACGGCAGCGAGTCGAGCGACAGTCGGATGAGGCGCTGCTCGTTCTCGCGAACGAACGACTCGGTCTCGGCAGCGAAGTCCTCGGTGGCCGTGAGGAAGCCGGACAGCTCGCCTTGCTGATCGACGATCGCGCGGCTCGAGAACGAGAAGTCCTCGATGAGCGCCAGGATGTCCGGAGCGGCAGCCTCGACCGTGTCGGTGAAGTCCGCCAGGCCACGGAAGTCCTGCTCGAGCGTCGGCAGGCTCGGGTTGAACTGCTTGAGGTAGGCGTCCACCAGCTCGAGGTTCTCACCCAGTCGGTCACCCCGGTCCCGCAACGCCCCCGCGAGCGCGTTGAGCGTCGTGGACAGCTGCTCCGGTTTGAGGGTCCGCAGCAGCGGCAGCAGGTCGTCGACGACCTTCGCGGTCTCGAGCGCGGTCTCGGAACGGTCCTGCGGGATCACGTCGCCGGCCGCCAGCTGCTCGCTCGAGCCACCCCCCTCGGGGATGATCAAGGCCACGAACTTCTCGCCGAACAGGGTCTTGGGGAGCAGTTGAGCCCGGACGTCCTTCGGGATGAGGGCGATCTGCTTGGGGTCGAGGGCAAGGTCGATCTCGGCGCCGTCATCGGTGGCCCGGATCTTGCGGACCTCCCCCACGATCAGCCCGCGCAGCTTGACGTCGGTGGGCGCCGACAGCTGGTTGCCGGCGCGGTCCGCCTGGAGCGTCACGCGGACGACATCGGTGAAGGCCTTGGTGTAGATGAGCACCGTGAGCCACACCAGGCCGGCGATGACGGCCAGGAAGAGCAGCCCGGACAGCCGCCGCTGCACCAGCGCACGGCGTCCTGCTCGGATCGGGGCAGACATCAGCCGGCGATCCGCACGGTGGTCGTCGCGCCCCAGATGGCGAGCGACAGGAAGAAGTCGACGACGTTGATCGCGACGATGGCGGTGCGGACCGCGCGGCCCACTGCCACGCCGACACCGGCCGGACCGCCACTGGCGTAGTAGCCGTAGTAGCAGTGGATCAGGATGATGATCACCGCGAAGATGAGGACCTTGAGGAAGCTGTAGAGCACGTCGATCGGTGGCAGGTACTGGTCGAAGTACTGGTCGTACGTGCCCGTCGACTGGCCGTAGAAGCCGGTCGTGATGAGCCGGGCCGAGAAGTACGACGACAGCAGCCCGATGACGTAGAGCGGGGTCACCGCGATGAAGCCGGCGATCATGCGCGTGGTCACCAGGAACGGCAGGGACGGCACCCCCATCACCTCGAGCGCGTCCACCTCTTCGGAGATGCGCATGGCCCCGAGCTGAGCGGTGAAGCCGCAGCCGACGGTGGCCGACAGCGCGAGTCCCGCCACCAGCGGCGCGATCTCCCGGGTGTTGAAGTACGCCGAGATGAACGCCGTGAAGTTGGAGACGCCGAGCTGGTTGAGCGCGGCATAGCCCTGGAGCCCGACCTCGGTGCCGGTGAAGAAGGTGAGGAAGGCGATCACGCCGACGGTGCCACCGACGACCGCCAGCGCGCCGGTACCGAGGCTGACCTCGGCCAGCAGGCGCACGA
>JBKKBU010000312.1:0-6123 GCA_046713755.1 Mycobacteriales bacterium | reverse complement strand
GGTGGGCGCAGCGCTGCGCTCCGGCGGCCGGCTGTCGCTGCTGGTGGCCAACCGCGATGCCGCCGTGCTCGCCCGCGCGCTGGCCGGGCGCCCCGACGAGGCAGCCCACGTGCTCACCGACCCAGCTGGCAGGTGGGGGGCTGCCGACGCGGCGGCCCGCCGATGGACGCCCGCCGACCTCACCGCCCTCGTCACCGCGGCGGGCCTCACGGTCGAGCAGCTCCACGGAGTGCGGGTCGTCGCCGACCTCGTCCCCTCCGCCGTGCTCGACGCCGAGCCCGGTGCGGCCGCCGCCCTGCTGGCCCTCGAGCGGGCGCTGTCGGACCGGGAGCCGTTCCGCGGACTTGCCACCCAGCTCCACGTCCTCGCCCGCAAGCCCTAGCCCGATGCGCCGCCGGCCGCGCACCGGTCCCGTCCGCGAACTCGGTGCGGTGCGGGCGCTCGCGCGTGGCAGCAGCCGCACCGAGTTCGGAGACGCCGGCGTTGCGAGAGGGGTGCGCCCGTGAGCCGCGGGGCGGTGCCGCCGGTCGGGCCACCGACCGGGCCGCAAGGCGATGACACCGACTGCACCGTCCTGCACGTCGACATGGATGCCTTCTACGCCAGTGTCTCGCTGCTGTCCCGACCTGACCTGCTCGGTCAGCCGGTCATCGTCGGCGGCGGGGGGACCCGGGGTGTCGTGCTCTCCGCGACCTACGAAGCCCGCGCCCTGGGCGTGCACAGCGCGATGCCGATGATGCGGGCCCGCCGGCTGGCCCCGCAGGCGGTCGTCCTCCAGCCGGACCATGACCGCTACGCCAGCGCGTCCCACGGCGTCATGGAGATCTTCCGCTCGGTCACCCCGCTGGTCGAGCCGATCTCGCTCGACGAGGCCTTCCTCGACGTCCGTGGTGCGCTGCGTCGACTGGGCAGCCCCGCGCGGGTCGGCGAGTCGATCAGGGCGGCGGTGCAGGACGAGCAGGGCATCACCTGCTCGGTCGGGGTGGCCTCGACGAAGTTCGTCGCCAAGCTGGCATCGGCGCACTGCAAGCCCGATGGGCTGCTGGTGGTGCCGGCGGCTGCAGTGGTCGGGTTCCTGCACCCGCTCCCGGTCCGGGCGCTGTGGGGGGTCGGGGCGAAGACCCATGAGGTGCTGTCCAAGCTCGGCCTGCACACCGTCGGCGACCTCGCCGCGACGCCGGTCGACACGCTGCGCCGCGCGCTGGGTCCAGCGACAGGAAGCCACCTGCACTCCCTCGCCTGGGGCCGCGACGAGCGGGTTGTCGTCCCGAGTGAGCCCGACAAGAGCATGGGCGCCGAGGAGACCTTTGCCGTCGACGTCGACGACCCGGTGGTCATCGCCCGCGAGCTCCTCCGGCTCTCGGAGCGGACCGCCGCGCGGCTGCGGGCCTCGAGTCAGGTGGGCCGCACCATCGCCATCAAGGTGCGCTTCGCGGACTTCACGACGATCACGCGGTCCAAGACGCTGCCGGAGCACACCGACGTCGGCCGGACCGTCTACGAGACCGCGCTCGCGCTCTACGAGGCGCTCGGGCTCGAGCGGGCCCGGCTGCGCCTGGTCGGCGTCCGGGTCGAGGGCATCACCGCTGCCGACGGGGTGCCGCACCAGCTCGCGCTCGGCGAGAAGGACCATGGATGGCGTGACGCCGACCAAGCTGTCGACCGGGCGACCCGGCGCTTCGGTGCGGGCGCGGTGCGGCCAGCGGCACTCGTCGAGCCCGGTTCCGACCCGCACCGCCGCTCCGCCGGTCGTTGACGGCTTGCCCAGCCCTGGGAATGGGTAGGCCAGGAGCGAGCACATTCCCGGCGTACCGGTGACACCCGGAACGGGCTCACGTCATGGCTCGTTGGTGTCGATGCAGGCAGTGAGAGGACCGATCTCACTACTCGCCTTTCCGTGTGGGCTTCGCCCTCGTACTCTTAGTGCTGCACCCCGGACCCGCCGTGGTGCTCGTCCTCCAGGGAGGGGGCACCGTGCCGCTCTCCGAGCACGAGCAGCGACTGCTCGACCAGATCGAGCGCGCGCTCTACCAGGACGACCCGAAGTTCGCCTCGGCGGTGCGCTCGACCGATCTTCGGTCCCATATGCGGCGTCGCCTGCGCCGCGCCGCCATCGTCTTCGCCATCGGCTTCGCGGTGCTGTTCGCGGGGGTGCCGACCCAGCAGTTCGCCATCGGCGTGGCCGGGTTCGTCATCATGCTGGGCGCGCTGCTCATCGCGATGACCGCCTGGAAGCGGCTCGGTGGTCCGGCGCAGCCGGACCTGCGGGTCGTCGGTGGCGAGCCGCGGGTGCGCGCCCGGCGCAGCAAGGCCGCCAAGCGTCCGAAGTCCAGCGGTTCACCCCTGGAGCGGCTCGAAGAGCGCTGGAAGCGCCGTTGGGACGAGCGCGGGCGCTAGTCGCGCCGGCCCCGGTTAGCCCGGGCGGGGACGCAGCCGCAGTCGGTGCGTGACCGCCGCGACGACGTTATCGACAGCGTCGAGCAGATCGGCTATCCGCTCACCGATGACGTGGGATCCCCACCGGACGGTGGACGGCGGTAGCAGCCGGGCCCGCCATCGGGTGGCAGCCGCAGCGGTGTCGAGCAGGGCGCTCCGCACCGTGGCGACGTCGGTGGCGTGGTCGGTCTCGAGGGACGTCGATCCCGGTGGAGCGAAGCGGACCCGCTCCGTGGCAGCGGCCAGCCGGGCGAGCGCCTCGACAGCGGCCGGCGGCAGGTCCCGATCGGCTGCGAGCCGACGGGCTGCGCTCCGGGGCGAGTCGGCGGGTCGCCAGACGTGGCCCACGTCGCCGGCGTCGTCGTGGACCTGCGCCCAGGCGATCAGCGGTCCGGGCAGTCGGCTGCGGTGGCGGCGGCGCAGGACCGACAGCAGCGCCGGCAGGGCGAGCGCGAGCGCCGCCAGCGCGACGAGCGCAACGGGCAACGGGGGCAGACTGCGCCCGTCACCGTCACGGCCACCGGCTGGATCGGCGAGGGCGCCCGTCTCCTGCTCGAAGTCTTCACGGAGGCGCGGGTCGTTGGGTGCACCTGACGCACCCGCGCTGGCGGTCGGCTCGGCAGTCGGCTGGGCGCCGCCGCTCGGCGTGACGCCGGGGGCGGCGCCGTCGGGTGCCGCGTACGCGGGCAGCGTCGTCACGCCGGTCCGTGGGGTCGGCTCGAAGCGGACCCAGCCGGCGCCCTCGAACCACACCTCGGGCCAGGCATGCGCCTCGCTGGTGGTGACGAGGTAGGTCCCGCTCGTCGCGGTGCCAGGGGTGAAGCCGACCGCGACCCGCGCTGGCAGGCCGAGCGCACGCACCAAAGCGGCCATCGCGGAGGCGTACTGCTCGCAGAAGCCCTTGCGGTTGCCCAGGAAGAACTCCAGGGGATCCTTGCCTGCCGGCGCGGCGGCAGCCCTGGTGTCGTAGCTGAAGGGGCTGCTCCGCAGGTAGTCCTGGAGGGCAAGCACCCGCGCGAAGTCGGTGTCGCGACCTGCCACGATCCGGTCGAGCTCAGCCGTGACCTTGGGGGTGAGCGCGATCTCCTCACGGTAGGGATCGATCTCGGCGGGGACCGCCCCCACCGTGGTGAGCGAGTCGGGCGGCGGGAGGGCACGCACCGCTCTGAGGTCGAAGGTGTCGTCGCGCAGGTCCGCAGTGTCCTGCTGCGCAGAGAAGACCGTCTCGGCCTCCTTGTCCCACACCCAGCGACCGGGTACGTCGACGTCGATCGGGGTGGCGGGAGCCGGCAGCCACTGGGTGCGCAACCCGCTGATCCGCATCCGCATCCCGAACTCGCGGGTCGGCACGCCGCCGAGCCCGACGGGACGCGGGATGCCGTCGTCGACCGCGTCGTCGTCGGGGTCGCCGCGGAGCTCGCTCGCCGACCACTGGCCGTCGCGGTACAGGTCCAGGGTCGTCATGCGGATGTAGTCCGGCCCGGGGTCGTTGGTCGTGTAGGAGAACAGCGGCCGCGGCTCGGGCAGGTTGAGGAAGCCCTCCAGTGCGGTGATGGGGTTGTAGGTCGTGGAACTCCTGCCCTCGCCCGATCCACCGATGCCGCTACCCGAGCCACCGTCGAGCAGGCGGGTGTCCAGACCGGGCAGCACAGCGGGGATCACGATGGCCATCCCCAGCGCCGCGGCCCCGATCCGGCGACCCACCCGGCCGAGCGAGCTGTCGTCGTCGTAGCCGGTGGGGGTGCTGGACCGCAGCGGGGTGCCCCAGCGGCCCACCCGGTCGCTGCCCTCCACGAGGAGCAGCGCGAGCCAGCCGCTGGCGGTCAGGGTGAACGGCAGCCAACCCAGGCCATCGGTCAGCACCGCTGACGGGACCGCGAACAGCAGCAACAGCGGCAGCCCGGCGATGGCCGCGCGGCCGAGCACGACCGTCACGACGTCGACGAGCACCGCAATGCCGCCGACGCCGAGCACGGCGAGCAGCACCAGGCCGGTGGACGTCGGGACGGGCGGCGCGAGCTGCTCCACGTCGGCCAGGCCCGTCTCGGCCAGGTCCACGATCCGGCGTACGGTCGCCTGCACGGGTAGCACGCCGAAGGCGAGGGTGTCGCGAGCGAAGACGACAGCGGCGTACCAGGCCAACCCCAGCAGCTGGAGGGTCGGCTGGAGGACGACAGGGACCGAGAGTCGCCGCATGAGCAGTCCGAGTGCCCCGACCGTGGCGACGGCACCGAGGACGCGGGCCAGCCAGCCGAGGTCGGCGTAGACCGGCCCTAGTGCAGATGCTGCCAGCGCCACGGCCATCGCCGCAGCAAGTGTCAGGCGCTCGCGGATGCTCATCCGGCGACCAGGTCGGCGTTGAAGCGACCGCCCGCGAGCGGCCAGATGCTCGCCAGGGTGGTGCCGTGCGACACCCGGAGCACCCGCCAGCCGGCGCCCGTGAGCAGGGTGGCGGTGGCCTGGAAAGCGCGCTCCGCGACGACCCGCGCCCCGGCCGCACCGGGCGCCCACGAGTCGGTGTCGAGCAGGACGGCGATGCTGGCCCCGCCGCCGGTGCGCAACCGCACGAGCCGCTCGGCTTCGGCGGGCTCAAGGGCGCCGATCACGGCGACGAGCACCCCGTCCACACCGGTGCGTCGCA
The DNA here is from genome assembly GCA_046713755.1 of Mycobacteriales bacterium. Classification (GTDB taxonomy): domain Bacteria; phylum Actinomycetota; class Actinomycetes; order Mycobacteriales; family SCTD01; genus JAUYQP01. The sequence goes on along the minus strand of JBKKBU010000312.1, from coordinate 1,046 downwards.
GTCGCGTCACGACGGGCTCCACGGTGTGCGAGGTCCGCTGGGACTGCACGCTGGCGAGTGAGTCGAGCACCAACCCCTCCGTCACGGCCACGCCGAGCGGTACGACGTCCTCACCGGTCTCGCGCACCACCGACAGGCTGAAGCCGGAGCGGGCGAGCACCACACCGATCGACGCGACGGCGCTGACGGCCCACTCGAACGACGAGCCCGGGCCTTCGCCGCGGTGCGCACTGGCGCGGCCGTCCAGCAGCAGCGTCGCGCGGCTCTGGAAGGGCTGCTCCTCGCGGCGCACCATCAGCTCGCCCACCCGGGCCGTCGAGCGCCAATGGACCTTGCGCAGGTCGTCGCCGTGGCGGTATTCGCGGGTCGCCGCGTCGTCGGTGCCGCTCGTGGCGACCGATCGGGCGCTGGTCTCGCCGCCCCCGACCCAGTCGCCGCCGAGTCGGACCGACGGGAGCTGGCTCACGACGGGGGTGACGACCAGGTCGTCGGTCGCTGCGAAGGCCCGGGTGAGCTCGCACAGGCCGAAGGGGTCGGTGAGTCGCACCGCGAGCGGCCCGATGACGAACCGACCCCGCACGTCGGACCGGACGGGGTAGCTGACGTCGCGGACACCCGCCGGCTCGACCTTGTCGAGCACGAAGCGCGGTCGACCGCCCAGCGTGTAGGGAAGGGCGTCCTCCATCAGCAGTACGCCGCTTGGCAGCCGCGACACGTTGTCGAGGCGGAGCCGCACCGTTGCGGGTCGACCGGCTTCCACGCGCGGCGGGTCCAGCCGGCGGGTGCAGGCCAGGCGATAGCGGGTCCGCGCTACTACGGCCACCGCCGCGATCGGCAGCGCGACCAGGAAGACGGCGACGCGCAGCAGGTCGCGCTGGCCGAGCAGCACCGCGCAGGCTGCGAGGGCGACGCCGGCGGCGAGCAGGCACCTACCACGGGTAGTCAGGCCGCCGAGCGCGGCGCGGGCACTGGTCACCGGTTGATCAGCGCCGACGCGTGGCCGGGGACGGCGAGCCCGGCAACGGGATGCGGGAGACGAGCTCTGC
>JBKKBU010000311.1:0-3230 GCA_046713755.1 Mycobacteriales bacterium | reverse complement strand
CCGGCGGAGCGCACCGGGTCGATCCGCGCGAGCCGGGCGCGCAGGTCGTCATCTGTCATCGGGGTGCCTCCTCTCCCTGTCGCTCCGTCTTGTGTCCGAGACCGGTGAGTTCCTTTCGCAGCTTCGCCGTCGCGCGGTGCAGCCGGATGCTCGCGGCGTTAGGGCTGATGCCGAGGACGACCGCGATCTCACGGGGAGCGAGCTGCTCCCAGGCCCACAGCCGCAGCAGCTCGCGGTCCTTCGCCGGCAGCGCGGTGAGCACGGCGTCGAGGTCCGGATCGTCGCTCGGGTCGTGCTCCGCCGGTTGCTGCTCGAGCCGCCGCACCAAGCGCAGCCGCCGGTCGTCGCCCCGGCGTGCGTTGGCGAGGCAGCCGCGCGCCACGCCGTAGCACCACGGCAGCTCGGCGCCCTCCGGGAGGTCCGACCGTCGCCGCCACATCACGAGCAGGACGTCACCGAGCACATCCTCGGCGGTGGCAGCGTCAGCCCGGCGACGGAGGTAGCGCTGCAGCGGCAGCAGCACCTCGGCCACGACGGACTCAAACCGGGCAGGGCTCACGCCACCAGTGTGTCCGGTGCTCCGCCCATTCTTTCGGGAGACGTCAGCCGAGCTTGGCGAAGTCCCCGGTCGCGTAGTCGATGGCCGACTCCGGGACGAAGTCCGCGGTCGCGTAGCCGACGGCCGGCTCCGTGACTGCCGTGTAGGCGATCAGCTCGGTGAAGGTGCTCTTGAGCGAGATCTCCTTGGGCAGTGCCTTGGCGGAGACGGTGAAGGTGAGCAGGTTGCCCTTGATCGCCACGACCGGCTCGACGCTGAAGTTGCCGACGCCGTCGGTAGAGGTCGGGTCGGGCTCGCCGCAGCCGGAGAACTGGAAGCTGTTCTCGGCCGCGCCTGCACTGAAGTAGGTGTAGACGAACAGGTGGCCACAGTCGGTCTCGGCGCCGATCTGGTAGGACGTGCCCGGTGCGACGTTGGGGGTCGCGGCCAGCTCCATCGTGACGACCAGGTCCTTCGGCTTCACCGTGGTGACGGTCTTCTTCTTGCCCTTCACGACCGCGACCACCTTCGTCGTCGTGGTGGTCATGTTGAAGTCGACCCCCACGATGTCGAACGCGGACTGAGCGCCGAGCGCGTCACCCTTGGGATCGACGATGTCGTTGCCCGGTGCGGCCGAGGACGAGGTCGCGCCCACAAGTGCGACAGCGAGCACAGCAGGCAGGGCCAGGGCGCGAAGCTTCATGCCCAGAGGTTTCGCCACGAGGACGCCATGTCCTGCTGAGCCTGTCGAGGAGCTCGTGCGGCCCGCCGCCGGAGGTTGAGCCCACTCTGCTCTACGGTGAGGCCTCGTGACCGACCGAGACCAGCTCCTGTCCCTCGTCCGCGACCTCGCCATCGTCCACGGCAGGGTCACCCTCTCCTCCGGCCGAGAGGCCGACTACTACGTCGACCTGCGCCGGGTGACCCTCGCCGCTGCGGCCGCCCCGCTCATCGGCCGCGTGATGCTGGAGCTCACGAAGGACTGGGAGTTCGACGCGGTCGGCGGTCTCACCATGGGAGCCGACCCGATCGCCGTCGCGATGCTGCACCAGGCGGCCGCCGCAGGACGCACCCTGGATGCCTTCGTCGTCCGCAAGGAAGCCAAGGCGCACGGCCTGCAGCGGCAGATCGAAGGCCCGTCCATCGAAGGCCGCCGGGTGCTCGTCGTCGAGGACACCTCCACCACTGGCGGTTCCCCGCTGGCTGCCCTCGAGGCCGTCCGGGCCGCGGGCGCTATCCCGGTCGGGGTAGCCACGATTGCCGACCGCGACACCGGCGCGGCCGCCAAGATCGAGGCAGCGGGTGTCCCCTACCGGTTCGCGTACGGCCTGCCGGACCTCGGCCTGTCGTAGCGATCACCGGCTCGCGTCGTACAGACTGTGCCGGTGGGGGAGATCGGGCCGTTTCTGCTGTTCGGCGTCGTCATCGTGGTCGGCGGCGTGTTCGCCTACCTGGGCTGGAAGGCGGCCAAGGAGCGGCGGGAGGCCTTCGCGGCGCTGGCCGCGCAGCGCGGCTGGGTGTGGACTCCGCGCGACGACAGCTGGACCGAGCGCTTCGGCGGCGACCCCTTCGGCATCGGCGAGGACTGGAAGGCCCACAACGTCCTGACCGGTGACTACCAGGGCATGGCGATGGTGGCGTTCGACTACAGCTATGAGACCTACACCCGGGACACCAAGGGCAACCGACACACAACCGTGCACCGTTACGGCGTCTGCGCGCTGCGGCTGCCGTCCTCCTTGCCGACCGTCGAGCTGACGCCGGAGAACATGTTCTCGCGGTTCGCCGGCGCCCTCGGCCTCGGCGATGTGGAGCTCGAGAGCGAGGACTTCAACCGGCGCTTCCGGGTGACCGCCTCCGATCCCAAGTTCGCGTACGACGTCCTGCACCCCCGCACCATGGAGCTGCTGCTGTCCCGCCCCGCGACAAGTCTGCGGATCGGGGACCTGGACGCGGTGTGCTGGGACGACGGGCTGCACTCGATCGAGGAGCTGGACGTGCGGCTCACCACCCTGCACGGGTTGATCTCAGGAATACCGTCCTTCGTCTGGAACGACTCGAAAGGCTCCTCGTGACCCTGCTCTACATCGTCCTCGGCGTCGTTGCCTTCCTCGCGCTCTGCGTGATCGTCAGCTACAACCGCTTCGTCAAGCAGCGCAACCTCGTCCAGGAGTCGTGGCGGCAGATCGACGTCGAGCTGCGCCGCCGGCACGACCTCATCCCCAACCTGGTCGAGACGGTGAAGGGCTACGCCGCCCACGAGGCCGGCGTCCTGACGTCGGTCACCGAGGCCCGGGCGGCCGCGGTGGCGGCCGGGGGCGCCCCGGCGACAGGGGTGGCGGCGACGGCGGTGGCCGAGTCGGCCCTCGCCAGCTCCCTGCGGAGCCTGTTCGCGGTGGCCGAGAACTACCCGGACCTCAAGGCTGCCGGCCCGTTCCAGCAGCTGCAGTCCCAGCTCGCCGAGACCGAGGACCGGATCGCGGCCGGGCGGCGGTTCTACAACGGCAACGTGCGCGCGCTCAACACCCGGGTCGAGGCGTTCCCGTCGTCGATCGTGGCGTCGCTGTTCGGCTTCGAGAAGGCGGAGTACTTCGAGGTCGAGGACCCCGAGGTCCGCGCCCCGGTCACCGTCGACTTCACCCCCTGACGAACACCCAGATCCAGGCGGCCGCCACGAGGACAAAAACGGCCG
>JBKKBU010000310.1:0-2923 GCA_046713755.1 Mycobacteriales bacterium | reverse complement strand
GCGCATTCCGGGCTGCCGGGGACAGCGGGAGCCCGGCGGCGGCGTCGAGGTAGCCGGGCACGTGCCGCACGCTAGGTCACCGCGCGCGAGCGCGCCCCGGCAGGAAGGTTCCCGGGGCCTGGGATACGCTCGCCGCCGCGGGATCAGGGCCTCCGGGAGGAGTCCCGGCTCCCGGTTCCCACCCCTGTTGGCAGGAAGGCCCGAGAGGTTGAGCCCCACCCCCGCCCCCGTGCGCCGCGGCCGACTGCGCCGCCCGTTCGGGCTCCCGGCCGCCCTGGTAGCCACCGTGCTGCTCTCGGCCGGCTGCACCGCCCGCGACGCGTACGAGAACACCTTCTCCCTGGGCTTCCCCCAGCCAGCGACGAAGGAGGCCGAGGAGATCTACGAGCTGTGGCTCGGCTCGGTCGCCGCCGCCGCCGTCGTGGGGCTGTTCGTCACCGCGCTGATCATGTGGGCGGTCTTCCGCTACCGCCGGCGCAGCGACGAGCTCCCGGCGCAGATCCGCTACAACCTGCCGGTCGAGGTGCTGTACACCGTCGTGCCGTTCGTGATCATCGCGGTGCTCTTCTACTACACGACGATCACGCAGAACTTCGTCAACGAGCTCACTCCGGAGGAGGAGGGCGGCGCGGACGTCAACATCGGCGTGGTGGGGTTCCAGTGGAACTGGACCTTCCGCTACGACGACCCGGAGGCCAAGGTCCAGACCACCGGTGACCAGCGCACTCCCGCCGTCCTGGTGCTGCCGACCGACACCAAGATCCGCTTCACCGAGACGTCCCCGGACGTCATCCACTCGTTCTACGTGCCGGCGTTCCTGTTCAAGCGCGACGTCATCCCGGGGCGGGCCAACACCTTCGAGATCACGATCACGAAGGAGGGGGAGTACATCGGTCGTTGCGCCGAGCTGTGCGGCGAGAAGCACTCGGCGATGAACTTCCTGGTCCGCGCCGTGCCGATGGCGGAGTACGAGCAGTACGTCGCCCAGCTCAAGCAGGACCCGACCAACCGGATCAGCGAGACCGGCCAGGGCGCCGAGGTGCTCGAGGGCGAGCCCACCGAAGGAGACGTGTCATGACCCTGCTCGTTGATGCAACGACCCCGGTCCAGGTGCGCCGGCCGAGCCCCGGCGTGGGCGCCAAGATCGTCAAGGTCCTCACCACGACCGACCACAAGACGATCGGCCTGCTCTACCTGGTCACGTCCTTCATCTTCTTCCTGGTCGCCGGCGGGCTCGCGGAGTTCATGCGCGCCGAGCTGGCCCAGCCGGGGCTGCAGATCCTGAGCCCCGAGCAGTACAACCAGTTCTTCACATGCACGGCACGATCATGATGTTCCTGTTCGCACCGCCGGCCGCGTACGGCTTCGCGAACTTCATCATGCCGCTGCAGATCGGCTCGCCGGACATGAGCTTCCCGCGGCTGAACGCCTTCTCGTACTGGCTGTACCTGTTCGGCGGGCTCACCGTCGTCGCCGGGTTCCTGACCCCGGAGGGTGCCGCGTCGTTCGGCTGGTTCGCCTACGCGCCGCTCAACGACATCATCCGGAGCCCCTCGATCGGCTCCGACCTGTGGATCGTCGGCCTGCTCACCTCGGGCCTCGGCACCATCCTCGGCGCCGTCAACTTCATCACCACGATCATCACGCTGCGCGCCCCCGGCATGACGATGTTCCGGATGCCGATCTTCACCTGGAACATCCTGGTCACGTCGATCCTGGTGCTGATGGCCTTCCCGGTCCTGACCGCGGCGCTGTTCGCGCTGATCGCCGACCGCCACCTCGACGCGCAGATCTACAACGCCGACAACGGCGGCGCGATCCTGTGGCAGCACCTGTTCTGGTTCTTCGGCCACCCCGAGGTCTACATCATCGCGCTGCCCTTCTTCGGCGTGATCAGCGAGATCATCCCGGTGTTCAGCCGCAAGCCGATGTTCGGCTACAAGGGCCTGGTGTTCGCCACCATCGGCATCGGCGCGCTGTCGATGACCGTGTGGGCGCACCACATGTTCGTCACCGGCGCTGTGCTGCTGCCGTTCTTCGCCTTCCTGAGCTTCCTGATCGCGGTGCCGACGGGCGTGAAGTTCTTCAACTGGATCGGCACCATGTGGCGCGGCCAGCTGACGTTCGAGACGCCGATGCTGTTCGCGATCGGCTTCCTCATCACCTTCCTGCTGGGCGGTCTGACCGGTGTGCTTCTGGCGTCGCCGCCGATCGACTTCCACGTCAGCGACACCTACTTCGTGGTCGCGCACTTCCACTACGTGGTGTTCGGGACGGTCGTGTTCGCCTTCTTCGGCGGCGTCTACTACTGGTTCCCCAAGCTGACCGGCCGGATGATGAACGACCGGCTCGGCAAGGTGCACTTCTGGACGCTGTTCATCGGCTTCCACCTCACCTTCCTGGTGCAGCACTGGCTCGGTGCCGAGGGCATGCCGCGCCGCTACGCCGACTACCTGCCGAGCGACGGCTTCACGACGCTCAACTCGATCTCGACGATCGGTGCGTTCGTCCTGGGCGCCTCGACGCTGCCGTTCCTCTACAACGTCGTGGTCAGCTTCCGCAGCGGCGAGAAGGCCGTCGGGGACGACCCGTGGGGCTTCGGCAACTCGATGGAGTGGGCGACGTCCTGCCCGCCGCCCCGGCACAACTTCGTGACCATCCCGCGGATCCGTTCGGAGCGCCCCGCCTTCGACCTGCACTACCCGCAGGTCGCCGGCAAGGCCGACTTCCACGCCAGCCCCGAGGCGAGGTAGACGGATGAAGATCGAGGGCTACCTGTTCGGCTTCCTGGCGGCTTTCCTGCTGCCCGTCACCGTCGTGTACTGGCTGCTGTCCAAGGACCCGACCGGCACCACCTGCCTCGCCCTGTCGATCGGCCTGGCCTTCATGGTCGGCTACTACCTGCTGTTCACCGCGCGTCGGA
>JBKKBU010000309.1:0-12757 GCA_046713755.1 Mycobacteriales bacterium | reverse complement strand
GGCGTGGGCTCGGCGCGCGTCGCGGCCACGGTCGTGCGGATGCCACCGGCGGCATAGGGCTGCCCTGCGAGCCTCGCCACGAACTCCGCGGTCCGATCGCCGCCGAACACCAGGTGGGTGTGGCTGTCGACGAAGCCTGGGATGACGCAGCCGCCCGCAACGTCGATCCGCCGATCCGCGACCGGTGTCACTGTCGACGAACCCACCCACGCAATCCGACCGCGATCGACGACCAGCGCGGCCGACTCACGGACCGGCTGGTCCGGGTCCCAGGTCACCAGCGTGCCGATGCCAGTCACCAAGAGCGAGGTCACGTCGGCAGTGTGGACCCTTCAGGGGTAAGAAGGCGGAGTGGACCCGCTGCTCACTGCCCGCGACGCCGTACTGGCCCAGATCACCGAGCTGACTTCCGCCCACGCCGAGATCATGGCCGCCTCGGAAGGATCAAACGCCGACGACGAGCACGACCCGGAAGGCGCGACCATCGCGTTCGAGCGGCAGCAAGCCGCCGCTCTTCTGGAGCAGGCCCGTGGCACGCTGGCCGCCATCGATGCAGCTCTGGCAAGGCAGGCGGCGGGCAGCTACGGCACCTGCACCCGTTGCGGGCGACAGATCGGTGCCGACCGACTGGCGGTGCGGCCGCACGCCTCGCAGTGCATCGGCTGTGCTGCCTGAACTCGCCGCGTCAGAGCATCGGCATGTCGATGCCGCGGTCGCGGGCGACGTCCCGGGCGATGTCGTAGCCGGCATCGGCGTGCCGTACGACGCCGGTGCCTGGGTCGTTGGTGAGCACCCGCTCGAGCCGCCCCGCGGCATCGGTGCTGCCGTCGGCCACGACTTGGGCGCCGGTGTGGATCGACTTACCCATGCCGACCCCACCACCGTGATGCACGGCGACCCAGGCGGCCCCCGACGCGACGTTGAGCATGGCATTGAGGATCGGCCAGTCCGCGATGGCGTCGGAACCGTCGAGCATGGCCTCGGTCTCGCGGTACGGCGAGGCCACCGAGCCGCTGTCGAGGTGGTCGCGGCCGATCACCACGGGGGCACTGATGTCCCCCCGGGCCACCAGGTCGTTGAGGACCGCGCCGGCGGCGGCCCGCTCGCCGTAGCCGAGCCAGCAGATCCGGGCGGGCAGTCCCTGGAAAGCGACCCGCTCGCGGGCCATCGGGATCCAGCGCTGGACGAACGGGTTGTCGGGGAAGGCCGCGAGCAGTGCTTCGTCCGCCACGGCGATGTCCTGCGGATCTCCCGACAGGGCCACAAAGCGGAACGGCCCGGTGCCGCTGCAGAACAACGGCCTGATGTACGCCGGGACGAAGCCGGGGTAGTCGAAGGCGTCGGTCAACCCCGCCGACAGCGCCTCGCCCCGCAGGTTGTTGCCGTAGTCGAAGACCTCGGCTCCCGCTCGGGCGAACCCGACCATCGCGCGGCAGTGCTCGACCATGCTCTGCCGGGCCTTGTCGACGTACTCGCTGGGCTTGGCCGACCGCAGGTCGACGGCGTCGGCCAGTGACATGCCGGCCGGGACGTAGCCGTTGAGCGGGTCATGCGCGGACGTCTGGTCGGTCACGACGTCGAACTGCTCGCCGGCGGCCAGCAGCGCCGGCAGCGCCTCGGCCGCATTGGCGACGACCCCGATGGAGATCGCCTCTCCGGAGGCCGCCGCCTCGCGGGCGCGGCGGACCCCGGCAGCGAGGGAGTCAGCGACCTCGTCGAGGTAGCGGGTCTCGAGTCGGCGCTGCACCCTGGCCGGGTCGACATCGAGGCAGAGCGAGACCCCGCCGTTGAGCGAGACCGCCAGCGGCTGGGCACCGCCCATGCCGCCGAGCCCCGCGGTCAGCACGATCTTGCCGCGCAGGGTGCCGTCGTAGCGCTGCTCCGCGAGCGCCGCGAAGGTCTGGAAGGTGCCCTGCACGATGCCCTGGGTGCCGATGTAGATCCACGAGCCGGCCGTCATCTGGCCGTACATCGTCAAGCCCATGGCCTCCAGGGCCCAGAAGTCCTCCCAGGTCGACCACGACGGGACCAGCAGCGAGTTGGCCAAGAGCACCCGGGGCGCATGAGGAAAGGTGCGGAAGACCGCGACCGGCTTACCGCTCTGGACTAGCAAGGTCTCGTCATCGGTCAGTCGCTTGAGGGTGGCCTCGATGGCGGCCAGTGAGGCGTGGTCGCGGGCGGCCTTGCCGTTGCCGCCGTAGACGACGAGGTTCGCGGGGTCCTCGGCGACGTCGGGATGCAGGTTGTTGCGCAGGCACCGCAGTGCCGCCTCCTGCAACCAGCCCTGGCACTCCATCAGTCGAGCCCTCCCGTCACAGCGGTCACAGCGGCGAGAACGGCGGGGACCGCCGCGACCGACGCCTCGATCTCGTCGGTGAGCACCCGGTCCGGCCCGGGTCCCTGGACACTGCGGCGCAGCTCGGCGACCGCGGCGGCCGTCGCCGGAGCGGGCCGCAGCGGTGCCCGCAGGTCGAGCGCCCTGGCAGCTGTCATGAGCTCGATGGCGAGCACATAGCGCAGGGCGTCGACCGAGCGGCGCAGCTTGCGGGCGGCCCCCCACCCCATGGAGACGTGGTCCTCCTGCATCGCCGAGGAGGGGATCGAGTCGACCGATGCGGGTACGGCGAGGCGCTTCTGCTCGGACACCAAGCCGGCCTGGGTGTACTGCGCGATCATCAGCCCGCTGTCGACCCCAGGGTCATCAGCCAAGAACGGTGGCAGCCCGTGGCTGCGGTGCCTGTCCAGCATCCGGTCGGTCCGGCGCTCACTGATCGAGGCCAGGTCGGCGGCCGCGATAGCGAGGAAGTCGAGGACATATCCCACTGGTGCACCGTGGAAGTTGCCATTGGACTCGAGCCGGCCGTCCGGCAGCAGCACCGGGTTGTCGATGGCACTGGCCGCCTCACGGGCGGCCACGGCACGGGCGTGGTCGAGGGTGTCGCGCACCGCCCCGGCGACCTGGGGGGCACAGCGCAGCGAGTAGGCGTCCTGCACGCGAGTGTCTTCCGGCCCGGCATGCGACTCGACGATCTCAGACCCCGCCAGCATCCGCCGCATGTTGCTCGCCGCGGCGGACTGACCCGGGTGGGGGCGCAGCGCCATGAGGTCGGGAGCGAGGACCCGGTCGGTGCCGAGCAGCGCCTCCAAGGACATGGCAGCCGTCAGGTCGGCGAGCCGGACCAGCTCGCCGAGGTCATGGCAGGCCAGCATCAGCATCGCCAGCATCCCGTCGGTGCCGTTGATGAGGGCCAGGCCCTCCTTCTCGGCCAGCACCACGGGGCGAAGCCCGTGCCGACCAAGCGCCTCGGCTGCCGAGGTGAGTGCGCCGGTGCGGTCCCTGACCATGCCCTCGCCCACCACCGCGAGCGCGACGTGCGCCAGCGGTGCGAGGTCACCCGAGCAGCCGAGCGAGCCAAACTCACGGACGACCGGTGTGACCCCGGCGTTGAGGAGCCCGGCGTAGGCCTGCGCCGTGGCCGGGTGGACACCCGTGCGGCCGGTGGCCAGGGTCCGCAGGCGCAGGAGCGCGAGCCCACGGATGACCTCGCGCTCGACCTCCGGACCGGCGCTGGCGGCATGCGAGCGGATCAGGCTGCGCTGCAGCTGGGTGCGGCTGGCCGGGGGGATGTTCCGGGTGGCCAGGGCGCCGAAGCCGGTCGAGATGCCGTAGACGGGCACATCCCCCGCGGCCAGGTCGTCGACGTGCGACCGGGCCTGCGTGAGCAACTGGAGCGAGGCGTCGGACAGCACCACGCGCGCGTCGTTGCGGGCGACCGCGACGAGGTCCGCCTCGGTGAGGGGCCGGGCAGGGTGCAGTTCGACGTCCACGGCCAGCACTCTGTCGTACTCCGGGGTGGAGGCGACAGCGCGGACCGCCCCTAGTGCCCGCGGGCGACCCACTCGTCGTACGACGGCAGCTCGGTGCCGATGGTCGTGGAGTCGCCGTGGCCGGTGTGCACGACCGTCTCCGGCGGCAGCCCCAACAGCCGCTCGCGGATCGAGGTGAGGATGGTCGGGAAGTCGCTGTAGGAGCGACCGGTCGCGCCCGGGCCACCGGCGAAGAGCGTGTCGCCGGAGAACAGCAGGCCTTCGCTCGGGACCGAGAAGCAAACGGCCCCAGGGGCGTGGCCCGGCGTGTGCAGCACCTCGATGCGGGCACCGGCCACCTCGAGGTGCATGCCGTCCCGCAGGTCGCCGTCGGGCTCGTGCTTGGAGTGGGTGAGGTCCCACAGCACGCGGTCGTCCGGATGCAGCAGCACCGGGGCGGTGAGCCGCTCGGCGAGCTCCGGGGCGAAGCGGACGTGGTCGTCGTGGGCGTGCGTGCACAGGATCGCCACCACCGTGCGACCACCGACAGCGGCCTCGATGGCGTCTGGGTCGTGCGGCGCATCGAGGACGACCACCTCGTCGTCGTCGCCAAGGATCCAGACGTTGTTGTCGACGTCGAAGGTCTCGCCGTCGAGGCTGAACGTGCCGCTCGTGACGAGCCGCTCGACCCTCACAGCACCACCACCGATCGCAAGACCTCGCCCTTCTCCATCTTGTGGAACGCCGCTTCGACGTCGTCCAGGCCGATCCGCTCCGACACGAAGCGGTCCAGGGGGAAGCGACCCTGCTGCCACAGGTCGACCAACAGCGGGAAGTCACGCGACGGCAGGCAGTCGCCGTACCAGGAGGACTTGATCTGGCCGCCGTGGCCGAAGACCTCGATGAGTGGGATCTCGAAGGTCATCGTCGGGTTCGGGACGCCGACCAGCACGGCTGTCCCTGCGAGGTCACGGGCGTCGAACGCCTGCCGGAAGGTCTCCGGTCGACCGACCGCGTCGATGACGACGTCGGGCCCGAAACCACCGGTGAGCTCGCGCAGCTTCGCGACCACGTCGGAGGTGCCCGCGTTGACGGTGTGGGTCGCGCCGAACTCCACGGCCCACGCGAGCTTGCGGTCGTCGAGGTCGACGGCGATCACCTGCCGCGCGCCGGCATAGAGGGCCCCGCAGATCGCCGCATCCCCCACGCCCCCGCAGCCCAGGACGGCGACGGTGTCACCCTTCCGGACGGGAGCGGTGTTGACCGCCGCGCCCCAGCCCGCCATGACGCCGCAGCCGAGCAGCCCAGCAGCAGCCGGGTCAACAGTGGCGACCTTGGTGCACTGACCGGCAGCCACCAGGGTCTTCTCCACAAAAGCACCGATGCCGAGCGCCGGGCTGAGCTCCGTGCCGTCGGCGAGCGTCATCTTCTGCTGGGCGTTGTGAGTGTTGAAGCAGTACCAGGGTCGACCGCGCTCGCAGGCTCTACAGGAGCCACAGACCGCCCGCCAGTTGAGGACGACGAAGTCACCGGGCTGCACCTCGGTCACCCCGGCACCGACGGCCTCGACCACACCGGCCGCCTCGTGGCCCAGCAGGAACGGGAAGTCGTCGTTGATCCCGCCCTCGCGGTAGTGCAGGTCGGTGTGGCAGACCCCGCAGGCCTGGACCTGCACCAGCGCCTCCCCCGGCCCGGGGTCGGGGACCAGCACCGTCTCGATGCTGACGGGCTGCCCCTTGCCCATCGCGACGACTCCGCGCACCTCGTGCACCACTGCCTGCTCCTCTCGACCGGGTCCGGGTCTCGTCGCCTACCCAACCACCGACCCCGACCACCCGCACGGCGGCGGTAGCGTCCGGACACCATCGAGGAGCAGGAGAGCACCGTGCTGCTAGAGAGCTACGCCCAGGGCCGTTGGCAGCGGGCCGCCGAGGACGGCGAGCCGCTCCTGGATGCCGCCACGGGCGAGCAGGTGGCCCGGATCTCGAGCGCCGGCCTGGACATGGCCGGCGTCCTCGACCACGCCCGCACCGTCGGTGGCCCCGCCCTGCGGAGCCTGACCTTTCACGAACGGGCCGGTCTGCTCAAGCAGCTCGCCACCCACCTGCAGTCCTGCAGCGAGGAGCTTTACGCGCTGTCCGCCCGCACCGGCGCGACCAAGGCCGACAGCGACATCGACGTCGGGGGTGGGATCGGCACCCTGTTCGCCTACTCCTCCAAGGCCCGCCGGGAGCTCCCCAACGACACCGTCTACATCGATGGCGGCGTCGAGGTCCTCTCCCGCAAGGGCGGTTTCGTAGGGCAGCACATCTGCGTGCCGCTGCGCGGCGCGGCCGTTCAGATCAACGCCTTCAACTTCCCCGTCTGGGGCATGCTCGAGAAGCTCGCGCCGGCCTTCATCGCGGGGGTCCCCTCCGTGGTGAAGCCGGCCTCGCAGACCGCTTACCTCACCGAGCTGGTGGTCCGCCGCATCGTCGAGAGCGGCCTGCTGCCGGAAGGCGCCATCTCACTGATCAGCGGCAGCGCCGGGGACCTGCTCGATCACCTGACCGGCCAGGACCTCGTCGGCTTCACGGGATCCGCGACGACAGCGGCGAAGCTGCGCAGCCATCCCGTGGTGGTGCGCAACGGCGTGCGCTTCAACGCCGAGGCCGACTCCCTGAACTGCTCGATCCTGGGGCTCGACGCCAAGCCGGGCACCGAGGAGTTCGACCTCTTCGTGCGCGAGGTCGCGCGGGAGATGACGGCAAAAGCCGGACAGAAGTGCACCGCCATCCGGCGCGCTTTTGTTCCCCGCGAGCACGTCGAGCCCGTCGTCGAGGCTCTCCGAGCCGTGCTCAGCCAGGTCGTGGTGGGAGACCCCCGCGACGAGGCGACGACGATGGGTGCGCTGGCCTCGCTCGACCAGCGCGACGAGGTACGCCGCGCGGTGCTCGCCCTCGGCGCGGAGGTCGTCGTCGGAGACCCGGCCTTCGCCCTCGGACAAGGCGCGTTCCTCGAGCCGCTGCTGCTGGTCGGTGACTCCGAGTCGCAGGCAGTCCACGACGTGGAGGCGTTCGGACCGGTCAGCACCGTCTTGCCGTACGACTCGGTGGAGCACGTCGTCGACCTCGCAGCGCGCGGGCTCGGCTCGCTCGTCGGTTCGGTCGTGACCGCCGACCCCGGGTTTGCCCGGGACGTGGTCCTCGGCGCAGCGGCCTTCCACGGCCGGATGCTGGTGCTCGATCGGAGCTGCGCCAAGGAATCCACGGGGCACGGCTCACCGATGCCAACGCTCGTCCACGGCGGCCCGGGGCGCGCCGGAGGCGGCGAGGAGCTCGGCGGGATCCGCGGGGTGCTGCACCACATGCAGCGCACGGCGGTGCAAGGCTCCCCCGCGACGCTCACCGCGATCACCGGCCGTTGGGTGCCGGGTGCTCCGCGGGTCGAGGACGACGTCCACCCCTTCCGCAAGACACTTGGCGAGCTGCAGATCGGCGACTCCGTCGTCACCGCGACCCATGAGGTCACCCAGGCCGAGATCGACCGCTTCGTCGAGCTCACCGGCGACAGCTTCTACGCCCACACCGACCCGGTGGCGGCCGCCGCCAACCCGCTCTTCGGCGGGATCGTGGCCCACGGCTACCTCGTGCTGTCGCTCGCCGCCGGCCTGTTCGTCGACCCGGCACCCGGCCCCGTGCTCGCCAACTACGGGCTCGACAACCTGCGCTTCGTCACCCCGGTGAAGCCTGGCGACGTCATCCAGGTAGCCCTGACCTGCAAGGAAAAGAACCCGCGGGAGGGGGCCGACTACGGCGAGGTCCGCTGGGACGCCGAGGTCACCAACGCCGACGGCGCCGTGGTCGCCCACTACGAGTTGCTGACCATGGTCGCGAGGTAGTCGACCCCCAACGCTCGTCAGCAGAGCTCAACGGCGCTTCTCGGCGTACATCGACCGGTCGGCTGCCGAGACGAGGCCCTTCGCGTCGTGACCGTCAGAGACGGCGAAACCGACCGAGCAGCGCGACTGGAGCACCTCCTGCTGCCAGAGCAATGAGAAGGCGAGCGCCCCCCGCACCCGGTCGGCGACGTTGCTGGCGTAACGACGCTGAACCCGAGCGCCTAGCAGGAACTCGTCGCCGCCCCACCGCACAACCAGGTCGCCTATCCGGGCCGTCGATTGCAGGCGCCGCCCCACTTCGACCAGCAACGCGTCACCGGCGGCGTGACCGAGGGCGTCGTTGACCGGCTTGAGGTCGTCGACGTCCGCGAAGACGACCACGACAACCTCACCACCTCCCAGGTCGGCGAGCTGCGCCGTCAACCACGGCTCGGCGACGCGCCGCGACGAGCACTGCGTCAGGACGTCCGTATCGGCCTCGAACCGCGCGTGCGCCGCGCGAGCCCGCTCCCCGGCAACGGCGATGTTGCGCTCGATCTCCGCAGCGATGAGCCGGGCAAACAACCGCATCGTCGTCAGGTGCCCGTCGGCGCCCGGCATGGACGTCGCGTCGGCACCGCACAGCGTGCCCCACACCCGGCCGTCGGTGAGCGTCACCGGTACCGAGACGTAGGTCTGGATGCCGAGGGCTCGCGCGGCATCGCTGTCCCCCCACACCGCTGATACGTCGGTCGTGCAGGGTCGGCCTTCGTCGAGGGCCCGCTTGCAGAGCGTGTCTACCCACGGGACGACCAGCCCCTCCGGCAGGGTGAACTCCGCGAGGGTGTTGTTGGTGAAGCGCAGCTCCTGAGTGCCCTCGTCGTCGTGGATGACGGTCAGGTACGTCGAGGCGAGCCCGGTGAGCTCGTGCAGGGCGACGAGCAGCGGGCGGCTGAGCTGTTCGAGATCGCCGGCGCGGGCCACCAGATCGGCCACCGTCGACAGGTCGGCGGCCCGACGTGGCTGCGGCACGATCGGCTGGTCCAGCGCCTCCAAAAGCGGCCCGGCTACCGCTCCGATCGCGCGAAGCACCTCGTGGTCGCGGTCCCGAAGCTGGTAGTGCGGAGCGTGGCCGATGGCGCTCAAGATGCCGATGAGCGACCCGTCGGTGCCGCGCAAGGCAACGCCCGCATAGGACCCGACCCCGAGAAGTGACGCGAGCGCGCCCCGCTGCCCGCGGGTGTCCGTGACCAGCAGCGACCCTGCCTCGGCCACGTCCGCCCACCAGCCCGCGTCGAGCGGCTCACTCATGCCGACAACCCCCTCGGCCACCTCGCCGTCGGCGCGGACGGCCACCCGCACCGTGCACTGACCAGCCGCGACGGTGCTGACGAACCCGATGTCCATGCCCACCAGCTCGCACAGCAGCAGGAGCAGCCGACGGACCGCCGCGCGAGGCTGTCCGCCCACAAGCAGGGCGAGCTGCTGCAGCTCAGGCACGGACTCCACGCGTCGCAGTGTGGGCGCTCGAGCACCGGCCCGTATGCCTTCTCGGAAATGTCATCGAAGGGAAGCCTGACGAACGTGATCTATTGCCATCCATCGCCGGCCTCGCACCCCGAGCGCCGTGGGTCGCCACGTAGGATGCGGGACGCCGAACGCAGCTTGGTCGAGCACGCCATTCGCTCGGACGCCCGAGGAGGACACATGGCCCGCAGCATCGACTTCGACGTCGAGCTCACGACGACGCCGACGCCAGACGAGCAGCGGCGTGCGCAGCTGGTGGACCCCGGCTTCGGTCGGGTCCACACCGACCACATGGTCACGGCCCAGTGGTCGCTGGACAAGGGCTGGTACGACGGCCGCCTCGTTCCCTACGGCCCCTTCACGATGGATCCCGCCACCAACTTCATGCACTACGGCCAGGCCATCTTCGAGGGCATGAAGGCATACAAACTTGCCGACGGCTCGGTCACGTTGTTCCGGCCGCGCGACAACGCCCGCCGCTTCAACCTGTCGGCGAAGCGGCTCGCGCTGCCGGAGATCCCCGAGGACGACTTCCTCGCGGCGATCGAGCTGCTGGTGCGCACCGACGCGGCGTGGATCCCAACCCAGGACGGCGCCTCGCTCTACCTGCGGCCGTTCATGGTGGGCACCGAGGTCGGCCTGGGGGTGCGCCCCTCCAACGAGGCGCTGTTCGCGGTGCTGGCCCTGCCGTCGGGCAACTACTTCGCCGGGGGCATCCGGCCGCTGAAGCTGTGGCTCGCCGAGCACTCGTCGCGCGCCGCCCCCGGCGGCACCGGTGAGGCCAAGTGCGCCGGCAACTACGCCGCGTCGCTCATCGCCCAGCAGGAGGCGATCGCCCGAGGCTGCGACCAGGTGGTCTTCCTCGACGCGGTGGAGCGCCGCTGGATCGAGGAGCTCGGCGGGATGAACCTGTTCTTCGTCTACGCCGACGGGCGCATCGCCACCCCTGAGCTGTCCGGCACGATCCTGCGCGGAGTCACCCGGGACTCGCTGCTGACCCTCGCCCGGGATGCCGGCTATGCCGTCGAGGAGCGCCGGGTGGGCGTCGACGAGTGGCGCGACGGCGTCGCCTCGGGGGAGATCACCGAAGTGTTCGCCTGCGGCACCGCGGCCGTCGTCAGCCCCGTGGGCGAGCTGCACTGGGAGGGCGGCTCGGTCGCCACCGCGACGACCGGCCTGGCGGGTGTGACTGCGCTACTACGCAGCAAGCTCCTCGACATCCAGTACGGCCTGGCCGACGACCCCTACGGCTGGCGCGTCCCCGTCCCACTGTCCTGAGCAGCGCTGTCCTGACCAGCCCGAGCTAGCAGCCGCGGGCGCCGCCTCCCAGCCCCCGACGGCCCCCGCGGAAGCGGCGATCACCAAGGGACCCTGAGCGGGCGTGATCGCCACATCCGAGAGGTCCGATCATCCGGGCGCCATGATGTGGCGATCAACGATGGCCCCCGAGCGGGCGTGATCGCCACATCCCCGGTCGGTGGGGTGAGCGGCTGTGAGCGGGGTGAGCCGTTGAGCGGGGTGAGCGTGTGAGCGGGGTGAGCTAGCAGCCGCGGGCGAGCACTGCGCGGTTGGCGGCCTTGCGGTCGGCCTCCAGCGCCTCGAGGCGTCCGCCCTCGAGGCCGCGGCCGCCGTACGCCTTCACTGCCGCGTCAAAGGCGAGGTACGACGCGGTGGCGCCGCGAGCGCACCAGTAGTCCTCCTGCTCACCGAAGAGCCCGTCACCGGCGTAGGTGAGGACGGTCAGCCCCGGGAAGTCGAACGGCTGGCCACTGGGATCGGGGTGGTAGTAGCGGTTGGTCATCGACAGCACCAGCCGCCGGTCCTGAATGACGTACCAGTCGAGCAGCGCGTGCACGTCAGCCCGCACCACCATCAGCTCGGTGATCCAGGCCCTCACCTCGGCGCGCCCGACGAAGTTGCCGAAGTGGTGCTCGGTGTAGCGCACGTCGGGCGTCAGCCGGTCCGGCCAGGCCGCCCAGTCCTCGTCGATGCAGCCCACGGTCCAGTGCTGCTCGAAGGCCGCCTGCACCTCGGCCCGGTCGACAGGGCCCGTCACGCGAGCTCGCGGGTGACGCGCCGCTCGATGACGAACGACAGGAACGGCACGGTGCCGGCGAGCAGCACGCCGAGGATGCGCAGCGGTGGCCACTGCGCGCGGCGGCCGAGCACGAGCGCCACGATGAGGTAGACGAAGTAGACGAACCCGTGGATCGGGCTGACGATCTCGACGGCGCCCGGCTCGTCGAAGCCGTACTTGACGACCATCGCGGCGACCAGCAGCAGGAGCATGACGCCGACGACGTTGGCCATGACACGGAACCGCCCGAGGTCGGTGCTCACGTGCTCGTCTCGGAGAGGTGCCGTAAGTAGGCGTTGTACGCCGCAAGCTCGTCGTCGCCCTCGATCTGAGCGGGCGCTGCTGGCTGCTGGCGCACCGGCAGGTCCGTCGGCTCGGCCGGGCTGTCGGGCACCGGGGGGCGCACCTCGTCGCGGGCCAGCTTGGCGTAGGCGACGACGGTGAACAGGGCGAACAGCACCCATTGGCCGGCGTAGGCGTAGTTCTGGACCCGGCCGCTGTCGCTGGCACGGCCGAGCTGCCAGCCGCCGAGCCGCAGCATGACCGCAGCGAGGGCGAGGACGAAGGCGTGCAAGGCGAGCCACTTGGGCTTGGTCAGGAGCGCTCGCACGCCTGCCACGCTACCTGGCGAGGTGGGCACCGATCGCCTCGGCGGTCTCCCGGCCAGCGGTCCAGAACACCCCGCCCGGCGGGAGCTCGAGCAGCTCAGCGGCGGGCAGGGCGCGGGCCAGTGCCCGGGAGATCTCGATCGGGTGCAGGTCGTCCTCGACCTGGCCGACCACCAGGCTCGGAGTCGTCACCGCGCGCAGCACGCCGAGGTCGTCCAGCGGTCGGACCTGGCCCCGCGGCCGGGGCGGGTGCGTGTCGACGAGCTGTCGGGCCCGCCGCTGCACGAGCAGCCGGGCTCCTGCGCGCTCGCGGACGGCCGCGGGGACCTCCATCAGCAGCAGCTCGCAGATCGCGGCTTCGTCCGAGGCATCGATGGCGGCCGCCAGTCGCAGCAGCCAGTCGGTAGCCCGGTCGTCGCGGATCTGGTCGAGTGAGGCCGGCATGACGAAGGCCAGCCGGTCGAAGCGGTGCGGTTCCCGGGTGACGGCCCGCAACAAGGCACCAGCACCCAGGGAGAGCCCCAGCGCACCGGTCGCGCCGACGGCGTCCGCGACGGCCAGCAGGTCATCGGCGAGCAGGTCGAAGTCCCAGCCGTCCGCGAGCGGGTCGCTCCCCCCGTGGCCGCGGAACGACAGCAGCACTCGCGTGCCCGGGGTCTTGGCCGCGAGCGGCCGCACCTCGGCCGGCGAGCCGGCCAGCCCGTGCGCGAAGACGGTGACTGGCAGTCCCTCGCCGGTGGCGGTCCACTCGACCCCGTCGACCCGACCGCTCGGTGCCACCTGCAGGGCAGTCCCGGACATCAGTGCCCCATCCCGAGGCCACCGTCGACCGGCACGACCGCGCCGGTGACGTAGGACGCCGCATCGCTGGCCAGGAAG
>JBKKBU010000308.1:0-12253 GCA_046713755.1 Mycobacteriales bacterium | reverse complement strand
GCGGCGTCGCGCACCTGGAAGCTGCGGACCATCCACCGGCCCGACGCACCCAGGACGTACGACGGGGTCGTCACCGTGATGGCGTCGCTCGGGAAGCGGTCAGTGCTCTGGCGGACCACGGCACCCGTGGCGTCGCAGACCGGGCCGGGGATGTTGGCGCCGTAGCCGGTGTTGCTCGTGCCGATCTTGAGGGGGTCGGAGTCGGCGTAGGAACCGCGGTCGAGCCAGCGGTCGGCGGCAGCGGCGCGCACCATCTGGACATCGGGGGTGCGGTGCGTGAACGACGAGCCACCGGCCTTCTGGAACAGGTAGGTGAAGCGCTGCACGGTCGGGTCGAGCGGGTCGACGAGCCGGACGACTCGGCCGTTGGCGGCGCCCACCGGCGGCGTCGCACCCGCGGGCGCCTGGATGCCGGCGTCGCGGTACTGCAGCGCCACCTCATCGTCGTCGTCGAGGCCGGCAACTGGGTCGGCCATCGCCCGGGTGTAGTCCTGGGGGGTCTCCTGCGGGCCCGGCGTGTAGACGCCACGGGCCGTCGCGTCGGCGATGTCGGCGGCGAGCGTCGCTGGGTCGGCGTAGCGCGCCTCGCAGGTCCCGAAGACCTTCTTCCAGGCCTCCTCACCCGTGCTGTGCGCGGTGGGGCCCCAGGCGTAGGTGAGCTCCTGGTCGGTGCCGCTGTAGAAGCCGAAGTCGCTGCGCGAGTTGGCCAGGAAGTAGGGAAAGCGCTCGTCGACCTGGACGGGCACCTCGCGCCAGCCGGCGGCGCTCCAGGAGTACGCCGCGACCTGGTCGACGGGCACCGTGCCCTGCTGCGCGACCGGGAGGATCGTGCCGTTGTGCGCGGTGCGGACGGCGTTGGACCGGCCGTCCGGGCCCTTCGGGAAGTACTCGGTGACCTCGGCACCCGCGCCGCTCGGATAGGGCTGCGCGACACCGGCGGCCGCCGGGACGCTCCAGCCGGGCAGCTGCGCGCCGGTGAGCACCACGGGCGCCGCGTCACGGGCCACCTGCAGGACCGGAGCGTCGACGGCCGGCAGACCGGTGGGGCCGGTCCCAGCAGTGGCGAGGCCACCACTGGCGGCGGTGGCGGCGAGCACGACGCCGAGCAGGGCGCGACGGGACGGTCGGACAGCAGGCACGGGGGCTCCATCACCGGGGGGTATGGGGAGTGTTGGCTCAGGTTTCGCCGTAGCCGGTGCGACTCCTGCCGGTGTGACGAAGATCTGACCGGGGACCTGACCAGATGTGGTCAGGCCCGATTCGGTCTCATCACATCTGTCGGCTTCCTGTCACTGTCGGGACGCTGACAGACCGGTGAGTCGCAACCGCCGCATCCTGCGATCACCCGCCAGGCCGAACCGGCCGGCACCCAGCCCCAGGAGCAGCCATGAGCCAGATCGAGGAGCCCACCGACATCGCGATCGACGACACCGACGTCGAGGGCCACGGCCTGCGCGAGGTCGCCGCTGGCCTTGCGGTGACCGCCACCGTCATCGGCGGCGCAGCAGCAGCCAGCGCAGCATCACTCGGCACCCCCGACACCCCTTCCCTCGGCGGCGCCATCGCAAGTACGTCGGCCACCGCCGACGGCGCCCTGCGCGGCTCCGGTCTGGAGACTGGCAAGGCGATCGCCAAGCAGGCCAAGACCGTGACCAACCCGGCGACAGCCGCCGGCTACACCGCAGACCAGACGGTGATCGCCACCCAGAGCACCGTGTCCGGTGCGCTCGCAGGAGTCACCGCGACAGTGGCCGCCACGACCGCCAGCACGGTCACCAAGGTCGGGGAGGTCACCGAAGCCGCCGTCTCCGACGTCGAGGCACTGCGCGACGCCGCCCTGACAGCGTGCACCGAGGTAGCGGGGATGGCCGGCGAGCTGGCTGAGGCCGCCCTCAGCGACTTCAATGCCATCGTCGAAGCCGCCAACGACCTGGTGACGGCCGCCGCCGGCGCCGTCACCAACGCGATCAGCTTCCTGCAGGGGGTCGTGGACCAGAAGGTGGTCGAGACCACGGTCATCGTCGACGAGACCAAGACGGACGCCGACGAGTTCGTCGCGGCCGCCGTGACCGACGTCGGCACCACCCTGACCGGCACCCAGCAGCTCGCTGCGAAGCAGCTCACCGAGGCCCAGGTCCTCGCCCAGCAGGCCGTGAAGGACGCGCAGACCGCCGTGCACCACACGGTCGTCCTGGCCGACGCAGCCGCGAAGGGAGCAATCGCGTCGACGACCGACGCGACCCGCGGCGTGGCGAAGGACGCGCAGTCGGCGGCCAACTCCGCAGTCGGGACCGCCACCGCCCTGCCGGGCGCCACGATGGACACGGTGATCTCGACGCTGCAGGACACCAAGCAGAAGTGGGACGCCGCGGTGAACGACGTCCGGGTGCCCGATGCGGCCGGCGCCATCGACAAGGGCGCCGACGCGATCGACGAGGCGGTCGGCGGACTCGAGCCGGGCAGCCTCACCGCCCCTGCCCTGTCCTCCTGACCCGCCTGCCCCCGCGGTCAGCGCACCACAGCGCCCGCCTACCCACCCGGGTCGGCGGGCGCTGCGCGCTGGCCGGCTACGAGTGCGCGGGTCCAGCCCACTCGGGCAGCGGCGAGGACGGCACCGGCGCGACCTCGGTGAAGTAGCGGAGCATCCAGTACGGCGTCAGGAAGTCGATGCCGGGCTCTCGCCAGGACGCCCCCTGCTGACCGTCCAGCTCCGTCGGCGGCCGCTGCCACAGGAAGTCTGCCGGGGGGCGCACCGCCACAGGTAGCGGGCGAGCGGCCCGGGGACCCTCCGGGCGGCTCAGCGGCGGGGCGTCGGGGTTGCCGGGGTACCACGTGATCGAGCCACCGGGCGCCTGCTCCGCCTCGATGTCGTACTGGTCCTTGGGCACGCACGCGAACTGCGACCCGCAGCCCACGCTGTTCTGCACGTACCGACCCGCCTCGATGTTGCTGCGGTAGTCCAACCACTGCCCGAGGTGGGCACTCGCGGCGGCCAGCCTGGTGTCGTCACCGGTGGCGGCGTATGTGATGGCCTCGAAGTGGGCGTTGACGTCGTCGCGGGTGGTCTTGTCCATGACCGCGAACCCGCGGGCCACCACATCGCGCTCCGCCCCGGTGAGCGTGCGGAGCAGGTTGAAGCCGTTCAGGTGGTGCAGGTTGAACTTGAAGTAGCCGTTGCTCGGCTGCATGGAGTCGACCTCCATGGAGAGCCCGAGCAGCGGACCTTGACTGGCGAACTCCTCCGCCCACACCGCGCCCCACTGCCCGCGGTCGGCCGCGGAACCGGCGGCGGCGGCGACGTGACGGGCCGCGTTGGCGATGTTGAGGCGGGCCATCGGCACCTGCGCCATGAGCGGCGAGATGAAGCCGTCCTCGTCGTTCCGCGTTCCGACGTAGCCGTTGGGTCGGGGGTAGTTCCAGCCGTACTTGAGCAGGAAGCGGGCCATGCTGAAGATGTCGTCCCGGATCTGGTCGCGAAGCGCCGGCTCATCGGGGCCGACCATGTCGAACGCCGTCAGCATTCCGAAGACCATGCCGGCGTAGGTGTCGCGGCTCGGCGAGGTCTCGCAGTAGTAGCGGCCGCCGTCGCCGCTCTTCCAGGTGATCTCGAAGACGTGGTTGCTGTGGTCGTTGATCGGGTTGGCCGCGTCACGGTTGGGCGGGTTGATGCCGAGCGGGCCGAGACCCACAGGGGTGCAGCCTCGGGTGATCATGCCGCGCTCACCCTGGATCACCCCGCCACCGAAGTCGGCGGTGTGCGGGCCCGTGGGGTCCTGGGTGTTGACCGCCGGGGGGACCCGCAACTCGCCGGACCAGTCCTCGGCGATGTTGATGTCGCGGTGCTCGGCGGCGAGCAGCGTGCGGACCCGAGAGAGGGCCTGCTCCCGCTGGGCGGTCCAGAAGGCGAGCTCCTCGTCGGACAGGCCGGGCTTGTGGTGACCCGGTGCGCTGTCGGACTTGCCCTTGCCCTCGCTCTTGCCGCTCTTTCCCGTTGACAGGTAGTGCTGGGCGGTGGCGTAGCGCAGCGACTCACCGCCGAGGTACACACCGCTCCACAGCGCGGTGTCACCCCAGTAGGGCGCGGCGACGACGTGTCCCGGCGTCTGGTCGGCGCTGTCGAAGATGACGGGGACGGCGTGGCCGAACTGCAGGGAGTCGGCCATCTTGGTTTCGAGGTCGGTCATCGCCGCTACGCCGGCGGCGCCAAGGACCGGAGCGACCGGCGACCCGGCGGCGCTCCCCTTGCCGGGCGCGGCCACTGCGCCCGCAGCGCCACTCAGGGCCAGCACCAGGCTCAAGGAAACGGCGACTCGGACGACGCTGATGGGCTGCATGCCAGGAATGTAAGGGCTGACTACTTATCGCCGCAAGGGTGGCTTTTCCGGCACTCGGGTGACCGCAAGAGCAGATATGTCACCCCAATGGCCTATCAAGTACACGCGATTGGCCGCTGCGCAGTGCGCCGATGCGCGTCATCATCAAGGTCATCATCCGGTGAAAGGACTCGACATCATGCAGACCGCAGAGCGGTTGACGCGCGAAGAAGACGGCATGCTGCGGCGCCTGCACTTCTTCGAGCAGTTCGGAGCGATGCTCGCCCCGGCGATGCGGATCCTCAAGGAGAGCCTGATGGCGCGCGACCTGCGCCAGTCCATCCGCGAGCCCTTCGAGGGCCGGGTCGTCTGGCCCGCCTAACAGCAGCCGCACCACCGGACTTCGGCGTACCTCCCCCCTCGGGCAGGTACGCCGAACTCGTTCCCGGGGGTGTTAGAGACCGGGGGTTGGGCCCGGCCGCGGTGACGGGATGACCGCGAGGAAGAGCTTGTCGATCCAGACCAGGCCGAGGTAGCCCCCCGTGCGGTCCACGCAGGCGAGCGGGTCGTAGCGCCAGGGCGCCGGTCGCGTCATGGCCATCCGCAGCGCGTCGGTCGACCCGATGTGCGGCTCGACCGTGGAGAGCGGGTGCATGGTCCCGAGCCCCTCCGTGTCCGGCAGCCAGACCTCGCAGGGGCGCTTGCGGTCATCGATCACGACCACAGCACACGGGCGGGGGTCGGCGGCGGCCAGCGCGCGCGCCGCGACCCGCGAGGTGGCGGTCGGCACACTGGCGTCGAGCTGGCTGGCCATCAGGTCCACGTGCTTGCGGAGCGAGCGTCGCGACACCAGGCGCTGCCCTAGGTCCGAGTCGAGGTCGTCGTACCCGAGCACGGGTCGACCCAGCAGAAAGCCTTGGGTCAGGGGTACGCCGAGCTGCGCGATGACCTCGAGCTCGGCGTACTGCTCGACGCCCTCGGCGAGCAGCTGGGCGCCCAGTCGCGAGGTGAGCTCCTGCAGGGCCTCGATCATGGCGGCGCGCGCCGGGTCGGCGTCCACCCCCATGACGAGGGTGCGGTCGAGCTTGATGATGTCGGGACGGAGCTCGATCACCTGCCGCAGCCCCGATGAGCCGGCGCCCGCATCGTCGAGGGCCAGCTGGGCGCCGCACTCGCGATAGCGGTCGAGCTTGGCGTTGAGCACCTTGAGATCGTCGGCGGGAGATTCTTCGGTGAGCTCTACGACGACGCCGTGCAAGTCACCAGCGTTGCGCATCACGCTCTCGACCCTCGGGTCACCAACGGCCGAGGGGGACAGGTTCACGGCCAGCCAGCAGCCGGCAGGCAGGAGGTGTCGCTCGGCGAGCGCCCGCGCGAGTAGGCGAGCCTCGAGCTCGATCTGCATGCCGCCAGCCTGGGCTGCCGCGAGATGGGGGGCGGGGGGCCGCTGGCCCCTGCTGCCGAAGCGCGCCAGCGCCTCGTAGCCGACGACGGTTCCCTCCGCGACGGAGACGATGGGTTGGTGGGCCATCCGCACGTCGGCGTTGATCAGCCGCAGGCTCTGCGCGGTCGGCACGGCACGCGGGACGGAGGCGAGCCTGGACATGCGCCTCCCGTCGGCGGCCATCGGACGCCGTGATGCACCCGAGCTCGCAGGATGCGGGATCACCAGGGCGCCAGACAATGGCTCATGGTGACTACTCTGCGTGCGGCATTCGCCACATTCGGTGATGAAGGCGTTTCCCCGGCGGGCCCAGCGGACAGCAGGGGTCCACAGCGGGCAGAGTCGCCACCATCCCACCGTCGGCCTTGCCGACGTCGTGACCCGAGGAGGTGCAGCCGTGTCGCCGCGTCGGTCTTCCCATCGGGTGCGGCCGCCCCGAGAGCACGCCCGTCTCGGGCGCGGCGACACCTGGCGGGCGACCGGCGTGGCTCTGGTGGCCCTGGGCATCGCCGCTCTCACAGCAGTCGTGGCCCGGCAGGCGCCCGGCGATCAGGTGGCGGCCGCCGAACGGGTCCGACTCGACCTGGCCAGCGGACAGGCCGAACAGCTCAGGCCGGTCTTCGCCGAGCTGCGCCGCCAGGCCAAAGCGCTCGCGACCGAGGCGGGGACCACCGGCCCGGTGCTCCGGACGCCGCAGGACGGCACCCTCCCCCGGTGGTACTGGCTGACCGACGGAAGCGGCACGGTGGTCGCCACCGCACCTGCCGCCAAGGCCCTGCTCGGGCGGGCCCGGGTCGTGCCCGACCGGGCCCGGCTCGCCGGTGGCCGGGCCGTTGTCGGGCGGATCTCGCGCGATCCGCTGCTGGCCGCGACTGCGCTGCTGCTCCATGCACCCAGTGGCCAGGATCGCGTCCTGACTGCGGCGGTGCCCGCAGCGGCTTCCGGGGTGCAGGCCCTCCCGAGGCAGGCCGACTCGACCCACGTCGCTCTCGTGGCCCCCGACCGCACGGTGGCGGGCGAGTCTGGCCGCCGAGCCGCTGATACCTCCTTGCTGGGCGCCCTTCGGGCGGCCCGCGGTTCGACCGACCAAGCGGTGAGCTATCTCGGCGAGGGGCAGTCCGCCCGACTGGCGGGAGTAGCGACGGTGGGTGACGGGTGGGTCGTCGTCGCCGAAGGGCCGGTGCCAGGAGACGGCGGGCGGCGTACCCGGGTCACGACGTCGCTCGTCGCAGCCGGCCTCGCGCTGCTCACCACCCTCACCGCGCTCGTGCTCGGCCGGTCGGCGGTCCGCCGCACGGCGCGTCGTGCGGAGGCCGTCCAACGCGCGCTGCTGACGGTCTCCGGTCACGAGCTCCGGACGCCACTCACGATCATCATCGGCTCCACGAGCACCCTGACGTCCCGATGGGACCGCCTCGACGACGCCAAGCGCAAGGAGATGGCAGCCGGGGTCGGTCGGCAGGCCAGGCAGCTCGACCGGCTCGTCGAGCGGCTGCTGCACGCCGGCCGTCTGGCTGCCGGCGTGTCGAGCGAGCTCAGCGTCCAGGCGACCGACCTGGTCGCCGTAGCCACCCACGTCCTCACCGAGGCCCGTCGGCTCTCGCCGCTGCACGACTTCCGCCTCGAGGTCGAGCCGGGCACGGCCCAGCCGGCCGCCGATGAGCGCGGGCTCACCCAGGTCCTCGAGCAACTGATCGACAACGCGGTGAAGTACTCCCCCGACGGGGGTGAGGTGCTCGTGCGGATCCGCACCGATGGACGACTCCACAAGCGGGTCCAGCTCAGCGTCAGTGACGAGGGCGTGGGCCTTCCCACGGATACCTCCCGGCTGTTTCGCCCCTTCGGTCAGTCACAGGACGTGAACACCCGGACCACCGAAGAGGGTGGTGTCGGGGTGGGCCTTTCCATCGTGAAGGACCTGGTCACGGCCATGGGGGGCAGCGTGCACGCAGAACGCCGCAAGACGGGCAGCACCTTCGTCATCACTCTGCCGACCGCCAACTAACTAGTCACAAGCAGCCATCGAAGATGGCCCAGTCACGCTATGTAGCCGTCAAGTGACACTGGCGAAACATCAGAGGTCGGACCATCCGCCCCCCGTTTGGAGCCCCCCCAGATGCTCACCACCCGCCGCTCGATCGTCGTCCCGGTCGCCGCCCTCGCCCTCATGGGTGCCACCGCCCCTGCCTTCGCAGCCGACGGCGACGGCGGAAGCGCGGCCCTCAGCGCCACCCTGACCGCCGGCTCGATCGGCTCCCGGTCAGTGACCACGGTCGCTCCCGTGGCCCTGACGACGGCCCTCAGCAGCTCAACCGCAACCGGCGCTGTCAGCGTGGTGGTCACCGAGGCCGCCCGCGGTGGCACCAACCCCTGGTCGGTGACAGCCGTCGCCGGCGCCCTGACCAGCGGTGTCAACACCATCGCAGCGAGCAACCTGTCCATCGCCAGTCGTGGGGTCACCCAGGTCGCCGGCGGCGGGACCGCCGCGGCTCCCACCGGCAGCAGCTCGCTCGCCAGTGCCGCGACACTCTTCTCCACCACCGGCCAGTCAGTCGCTTCCCTCTACACCGGCACGTACACAGCTGCCGGCACGGTGTCCCTGGCGGTGCCCAACGGCCAGGCAGTTGGCGCATACACCGGAACCTTCACGGTGACTCTGGTTCAGTAATCGCATGCGCTTTTCTCTCGGTCGACGCACCGCGGCAGCGCTCGTAGCTGCCGCGGTCGTCGGCGTTCTCACCCCCGTCACGAGCGCCCTCGCCGTCGACGGCGTCGGCGATGTTCCCTCGGTTGCTGTGCAGCCGGCTGAGCCAGAAGACAACGACCCCAACGGCGGCCAGTGGTTCCTCATCAGCCTGGAGCCCGGCAAGAGCGGCACCGTTAAAGCCAAGGTGAGCAACCCGGCCAAGGTCGCCCAGACGGTCACGTTCGAGCTCCGCGACCTGACCTTCGCCGACGACGGCACCCCCACTATCTCCAGCGGCGGGACCCAGCAGGATGTCGGCTCGTGGGGCGGACCGACGCAGAAGTCCTTCGAGCTGCCCGCTCAGAAGAGCGTGATCGTGCCGTTCACGGTGACGGTGCCGGATGACGCCGAGCCGGGCGACCACGTCGGAGCCGTCGTCGCGCTCACCGCCAACAAGCAGGGTCAGTTCCGCGTGGTTCGGCAAGTCGCGACCCGCTTCTACGTCACCGTCCCCGGCGAGGCCGTCCGGGCCTACAGCATCCAGTCGGTCAGCGCTCAGAAGAGCAGCGCGTTGTGGCCATCCAGCGTCAACACCGAGGTGGTGCTGCGCAACGACGGCCGGACCCGCGTTAGACCGAAGGTGACCATCGGCGATACGCCTGCTGACGGCAGTCGACTGCTGCTGTCCCGATCGGTGGAGAAGTACACCGCCACGGCGAAGGTCCCCTGGTACGGCGGGCCCGTGAACCTGTCGGTACGGGCCATCACCGACGACGGCACCGAGCGCAAGGCCGACAAGCGCATCTTCGTGATCCCGGTCGGCCTGTTGCTGAGCATCGTCATCGGTGCCCTCGCGCTGTTCGCCATCATCACCCTGGTGCGCCGTCGACTGCGGAGGGTGTCGGGTCTGCGGGCCGATGTCGATCGCCTCGAGCGCCTGGTCGCGCGGCAGGCAGCCGCGCCGGTCGAGGCACCGGTCGACGCTGTTGATGACGCCGAGGAGGCGATCGCCGCGTTGTTGGTGGCGATCAAGCGCGCCCAGCGCTCGGGATCGCCGACCTCCGTCGCTCGCTTGGCACTGGCCTTGCACGATGCCGACGGCCCAGCGGTTCCCTGGCTCGTCGGCGTACTCGCCAAGGTCGAAGGCCGGCAGCGGGACGACGTCATCGCAGCTCTGCGGGTCGCCGACCCGGACGCGGTCGCGGCCGAGATCCGCCGGTCGGATCTGTCCGCGGCCGACCGCGAAGCAGTCCTCTCGGACGACGACCTTCCGGTGGAGCTGCCGGCGGCCGAGCAGGCGCCACCGCCGCGCAGGTCGGCTCCCAAGTCCCCTGCCAAGGCCCCCGCCAAGGCGCCGGCCGCTCGCCGGACGGCAGCCAAGGGCACCACGAAGACGGCTCCCGAACCGCCCGCGCAACGCCGGGCCACCCACGACGCGGGGAGCTGACGGCCGGCTCAGCCGAGCCGGGCGACCTCCTGCGTGCGGTTGCGCACGATGTCGTTGTAGGCCTGACCAGGTCCGACGTGCTCCCAGAGCGTCGCCGGGTAGTGCGTGACGTACATGGTGCGGCGCCCCCCAACGCCGCTCGGCTTGGGTGAGGCGTGCATGACGTCCTGGACGTGGACGGTGACGTCACCAGGTGCGGTGTCGACCGCCACGATCGGCACACCCTCGAGCCGGTCCTGCCACTGGTAGTGCAGGGTCTGACCATGGCTGCCCGGCACCACGTGCAGGTTGCCGGTCGCGGCAGTGGAGCCGGTCAGCTGGATCCCGATGCTGATGGCCGGGCACAGCACGGCGTGGCCCCCCATGCCGCAGTCCTGGTGCCACGGGATGTTCGACAGCCCCTTGGTCTTGCCCGGCACCTTGAGCAGAACCGCGCTGCCCTCCATCCGATCGGGTGCTACCCGCAGGGTCGGGTCGAGCAGCGTGCCGAGCCGCGCGATGCGCGGGTCCGACTCGACCGCGGCAAGGAGCGACGAGCGGAGGGTGGCGTAGACGAGCCGGCACAGCACCTCGTCGCCGGACTCGCCGGTGACCCACCACGACTCGTCGTCTCCGGGACGCGCGATCGCTGCCAGCCGGTCGACCTCGGCGTTCGCCGCCGCCATCTCTGCGTCCGTGAAGGCGCCGCGCACGTGTAGGAATCCCATGGTGCTCAGCTGCGCCCGCAGCTCGTCGTCGCTGTCCTCGAGGGTGAAGCTGGCGCCCGGGTCGCGCCCGGCGAGGTCGGCCCGAACCGGGTCGTACGGCGGGATGCCCGCGTGCAGGTACTTCAGCGCCGGGTCCCAGTCGGCGAGCTGCTCGAAGCCACCGCGCTCGAAGGTGAGGGCCCCGGTGAGGAACAGGTTGATGAAGGTCCTGACCTGGCCGACGAGGTCGGCCCAGGCGTCGGCGTCGAGGCGTACGACGGTCTCGCCGTCGGCAGCACCCTCCTCTCCGACCAGCCGGGCGCCGTCAACGCGGTAGGTGATGGCTTGCTCCTCGACGAGGAACGTCAAGGCGCCGCGGCCAGTCAGGTCCTTCGCCGCCGCAGCCAAGGTGGCATCGTCGCTTCCGGCTGGCGGGGTGGGTGCGAGCGTCATGGCGGACAGTATGAGGGTGCACGACGAGCTGAGGAAGCCGCCGCCGCCACCCCTGCGTCTCACACGTGACCCAGCGCTCTCACGATGCCGCGGCGCGAGGCGGCCCTGACTGACGTCGCTGGCCCAGGACGCAGAACTCGTTCCCTTAGGGGTCTGCCAGGACAACCCACGATTGATCGCCCTGGCCGATGTCCACACGTTGAGCGCCATGATCCAGCAGACGAGCCACCGCGGCGTCTTGGTCATCGGGCCTGAAGTCGAGATGCAGTCGGCTCTTGGTCGCCTTGCTCTCATCGAGACGGACGAAGTCCAACCCCGGCAGGCGATCCGGCTCCTGGCGGATCTCGAACTCCTCAGCAGAGGAGTGCACCACAACCCAACCAAGCTCGGAGAACTCTGCATCACCCAGTGCGATTCACTCGCTTCACGCTGCCGCGAGGAACTTACGTGCGATGGGTGCAGCTGTCACACCACCGGAGACGCCGGTCTCGACGAACACGCAGAAGGCCAGGTCGCCTCGGTAGCCGGTGAACCAGGCGTGCGCCACGGAGCCGTCGCCGTACTGCGCGGTCCCGGTCTTCCCGCTCACCGGCCTGCCGGTGCCTTGAGCGGCGCGGCCTGTCCCGGAGGCGACAGCGGCCCGCATCAGCTGCTGCAACGACCCGACAACCCCGGCGGGCAGCGATCGGCTCGCACCGGTGCCGGGCAGCAGCCTGGGTTGCCGCCACGTCCCGGTGGCGACCGCCGCCGACATCGACGCGACCAGCAGCGGGCTTGCCTCGACCTGGCCCTGCCCGAGAACGGCTGCTGCAGCCGATGCCGGGTCGGTGGGCTCCGGCACGCTGCCGCCCTCTACGAGCACTTCCAGCAGGTCGGTGCGGCCGAAACCGTAAAGCGCAGCCGCCTCCCCGAGCGCGCCGGCGGGGAGGTCCTCAGCGAGCTCGAGGAACGCGGTGTTGCACGACTGCGCGAAGGCCTGCGCGAAGGTGATCCGTCCGAGGGCTTTCGCGTCGTCGTTGCGGAACGACCGACCACCACTGCTCGTCGACGCCGGGCAGTCCACCGCCGTGGCCGGCCGGACCCCGCGCTGCAGCAGCGCCGTTGCTGTCACGATCTTGAACACCGACCCTGGTGCGTACGACGAGCGGTGCGCCGGCAGCCCGGCGACCGGCCGGTTCGCGATCGCCCGGACCTCGCCGGTCCGGGCGTCGAGCGCCACGATCG
>JBKKBU010000307.1:0-5396 GCA_046713755.1 Mycobacteriales bacterium | reverse complement strand
GGGCGAGCTCGCCGGGGCGCAGGCGCGGGCCGCCGAGGCCGCTCGACAGGTCCGCACCGCGGAGATCGCGGCCGGCAATGCCCAGCGCCGCGTCGATGCGGCCGGCGAGAAGGTGGCCGCCGGGCAGGCCAGCATCGGGTTGCTGGCCCGCCGCAGCTACCAGCAGGGCAGCCTCGGTGACTTCGCCGCGATCATGGCGTCCGGGTCGCCGCAGGAGCTGGTCGACCGCGCCGAGACCGTCCAGATCGTGTTCCGGGGGCTCGACGACAACGTCGTACGCCTGTCTCGTGACCGGCTGGCGCTCGCCAACACCACGGCTCGACTGGAGGCGCAGCAGCAGGCACTGGAGGGCGCCCGTCGGACTGCCGCGGAGGGGGAGCAGCGGGCCCTGAGCACCGCGCAGCGCGCCCAGGCGGCTGCGGCCCGCGTGCAGGCGCTCGTCGCCGCTCGACAGGGTGCGCTCGCGAGTGCCGAGAGCGAGCGCGCAGCTGACCTCCGGGAGTACCGCAAGGCGCAGGCCGCCTCGCGGGCCCTCGCCGCCCGGCTGCGGGCCGCCGCGGAAGCCCGCCGGCGCGACGGCACGTCGTCGGTCCGGCGCAACCAGGGCCGGATGATGTGGCCGGCCGATGGACCGATGACCAGCCGTTACGGGTATCGCACCCACCCGATCTACGGCGACCGCAGGTTCCACGCCGGCATCGACATCGGGGCGGGCTCGGGCGCGCCGATCTCGGCCGCCGATGAGGGGGTGGTGGTCTTCGCCGGGCAGCAGAGCGGCTACGGCAACGCCGTCGCCATCAGCCATGGGACCGAGAACGGCCGGGAGCTGGTGAGCTTCTACGCCCACCAATCGGTGATCCTGGTCCGCGACGGCCAGTCGGTCGGCCGGGGTCAGACCATCGGGCGGGTCGGCAGCACCGGCAACTCCACCGGTCCGCACCTGCACTTCGAGACCAGGCTCGACGGCGAGCCCGTCGACCCGCTCAACTACGTGTCCCCACCCTGATCTGTCGCTCTAGACTCACGGGATGCGCCCGCTCGTTCGACGCGCCCTCGGCGCCGTCGCCGCCCTGACCGTTGTCGCCGCGGCGTTCACCGGTGGCGTGGTAGCCGGCGCCGGCAGCACGGACGACGCCGGCCGTGGCGGTGGCCCGTCCCGGCTGGACGAGGCAGCCACGGAGATCGCCGGATCCGCCCTGCGGGAGGTCGGTCGAGATGATCTCGAAGCGGCGGCCATCGAGGGCATGCTGCGCGCAGCCGGTGACCCATGGGGGGTCTGGTCCGCCGATCCGGCCGGAGTCGGCGACTACGTCGGCGTGGGCGTCTGGCTGCGATCCTCGCCCGGCGGGGGAGTCGTCGTCGCGCAGGTCACCGAAGGTTCACCGGCCGCGCTGGCCCGGTTGCTGCCGGGCGATCAGGTGCGCTCCGTCGGCGGCCGCACCACGATTGGGATGACGGCGTCAGCGGTAGCGGCCGCGCTGCGCGGTCGGGCCGGCACCACCGTGACCCTCGTCGTCGCGCGCGGCGCCGCCTTGCGGACCGCCGTGCTGCGCCGGGAGGCGGTCGCGCCGGCCGGGGTGAGCGTTCGCATGGAGACCTCGTCGGCTGGTGGCCCGCTCGTCGGGCGCATCACCGTGCCGAGCTTCACCCGGGGCGTCGGCAAGCAGGTTCGCAGCGCCCTGGCCCAGCTGCGCGAGCAGCGGGCAGCCAGCGTCATCCTCGACCTGCGGGGCGACCCGGGCGGCCTGCTCGACGAGGCGGTCCAGACGGCCGGCGCGTTCCTGGACGGTGGCGAGGTCGTCACCTACGTCCGCCGCGACGGTCACCCGCAGCAGCTCGACGCGAGCCCCGGCGGCGACCTCCGGACTCCCCTCGTCGTCCTCGTCGACGGGGGCACCGCGAGCGCTGCCGAGGTCGTCGCCGGGGCGTTGCAGGACCGGGACCGGGCGGTCCTCGTCGGGTCACGTACCTACGGCAAGGGCAGCGTGCAGGAACCCCGCGCCCTGTCTGATGGCACCTCTCTCGAGCTCACGGTGGCTCGCTACACGACGCCGCGCGGCCGATCCCTCGAGGGCGTCGGCCTCGAGCCCGACATCGAGATCGCTGCTGGGTCGGCGCCCCAGGTTGCCGTCCGGCGGGCCGTCGAGGTCCTCACCGGGCTCCTGGCCACTGCCGGCGGGCGCGGGTGAGCCGCGAGATGAGCAAGCGATGAGCAACAAGTCCGGTGGTGCGAAGAAGAGCATGGGTGGCAACCTCATCGCCTCCAACAAGAAGGCCCATCACGACTACGCGATCGAGGACACCTTCGAGGCCGGTCTGGTCCTGACCGGCACCGAGGTGAAGTCGCTGCGCCAGGGCCGGGCTTCGCTGGTCGACGGCTACGCCGACATCCAGGACGGCGAGGCCTGGCTGCTCGGCGTCCACATCCCGGAGTACACCGAGGGCACCTGGAACAACCACGCACCTCGTCGCAAGCGCAAGCTGCTGCTGCACAAGAGCGAGATCACCCGGCTGATCGGCAAGACCAAGGAGGGCGGCGTGACCATGGTCCCGCTGTCGCTGTACTGGAAGGACGGCCGCGCGAAGGTCGAGATCGGGCTGGGCAAGGGCAAGAAGTCCTACGACAAGCGCCAGGCGCTGTCCCAACGGGACGCCGACCGTGAGGTGCAGCGGGCCATGGGCCGCGCCGCCAAGGGGCGGGTCCGCTGAGCGAGCAGGTGCTGGCAGACGCCGACGTTCCCGCCATGTGGCAGCGGCTCGGACTGCCCGGGCTGGTCGACCTCCACGTGCACTTCATGCCCAAGCAGGTCATGGACAAGGTCTGGGCCTACTTCGACAGCGTCGGCCCGCTGACGGGCGTGCCCTGGCCGATCGCCTACCGCGAGGACGAGGCCGATCGGCTGGCCCGGCTACGGGCCATGGGGGTGCGGGCCTTCCCCGCGCTCGTCTACCCCCACAAACCGGGCATGGCGGAGTGGCTCAACGCCTGGGGCGCGGACTTCGCAGCCCAGCACGCCGACGTGGTGCACACGGCCACCTTCTACCCCGAGCCGGATGCCCTGCGCTACGTCGCCGCCGCCCTGGACCGCGGCGCCCGCCTGTTCAAGGTGCACCTGCAAGTCGGGGCCTACGACCCGCGCGACGCGCAGCTGGAGGAGGTCTGGGGACTGCTCAGCGACGCCGGCGTGCCGGTTGTCACGCACTGCGGTGGCGGGCCGGTCCCTGGCCCGTTCACCGGCCCCGGCCCCATCGGTGACGTGTTGGCCCGCCACCCGATGCTCACCGCAGTGATCGCCCACATGGGTATGCCGGAGTACGCCGATTTCGTGGCCCTCGCGCAGCGCTATCCGCGTGTGCTGCTGGACACCACGATGGCCTTCACGGACTTCGCCGAGCGTTCCTGGCCATTTCCGCTCAACCTGAGGCCGGCGCTGGCCGATCTACAGGACAGGGTCGTCCTGGGGAGCGACTTCCCCAACACGCCTTATCCCTACAGCCATCAACTGGAAGCGCTCGTCCGACTCGACCTCGGCGACGACTGGTTGCGGGCGGTGTTGCACGACAACGGCGCCAAGATGCTCGGTCTGTGCATCGAGGACCGGCATGGGCCGGTCTGCGGCTAGCCCGTTCGGACGTAGCGGGTATGGCCCGTTGCCCGCGCCTGAAACCACCCCGTTGAGCCATGCCGCAAGCGGGACTTGCTGCCGACATCTCCTGCATGACCCTGATCTCTCGCCACCGAGGTGTTGCCGTGACCGCTCTCGCGACTGCCCACAGCACGCCCGGCCGGAGCGCTTTCAGCCTTCGTGCCGCCGCCGCCCTCCTGCTGCTCAGCGCGATGTTCAGCGCACAGCTGTCGGCGTCCGCGACTGCCCACGGCAGCGCGTGGACGTCGCAGGGCGCGTTGGACCCAGGCCTGTCAGTGATCGGCGACGGACTCACCAAGGTGATCGTCACCGCGACGGACGGCGTCACTGCCGCGGCGCGGGCCGTCACCGGCATCGGTGGATCGGTCGACAGCCCGCTGCCGCTGGTCGACGGGGTGTCCGCGAGCGTGCCGGCCAGCCTGCTCGACGACCTCGCCGGCGTCCCCGGCGTCACAGCCGTGACGGCCAACCGGCAGGTGCGCTTTGAAACGGTCACCTACGACGAGGTCGGCAGCGCATCGTCGTTCGCCAAGACCACCAAGGCGACCACGGCCTGGGCAGCCGGTAACCTCGGTGCCGGCGTCGGCGTCGCAGTGCTGGACACCGGCATCTCGGAGATGAACGACTTCGCGGGCCGTCTGGTGCACGGTCCGGACCTGTCCGGCGAGGGCACGCTGGTCGACAGCTACGGCCACGGCACGGTGATGGCCGGCGCGGTCGGCGGCAGTGGCGCCGACTCCGCCGGCAACGTCGGCGGTGCGCACACCGGCGTGGCACCCAAGGCGACCCTGGTGTCGGTCAAGGTGGCGGGCCGCAACGGCGCCACCGACGTCTCCACGGTCCTGCAGGGCATGCACTGGGTGTCGGCGTACAAGGACCAGTTCAACATCCGGGTGCTCAACATCTCCTGGGGCACAGCGAGCACGCAGGACCCGGCCGTGGACCCGCTGAACTACGCGGTGCAGCGGCTCTGGAAGCAGGGCATCGTCGTGGTCGTGGCGGCCGGCAACTCCGGCCCCAACAGCGGCACCATCATGAAGCCGGGCGACGACCCGATGGTCCTCACCGTCGGCTCCTACGACGACAAGGGCACCACCGCCGGCGACGACGACGCGCTCTCGGCCTGGTCCTCGCGCGGACCGACAGCGCAGGGTCTGGCCAAGCCCGACCTGGTCGCCCCGGGTCGCTCGCTGATCCTGCCCCGCTCCTACGGCTCCTACGTCGAGCTCAGCAACCCGAAGGCACTGAAGGCGCCGAGCTACATCCGCGGCTCGGGCACCTCGCAGGCAGCTGCCGTCACCTCCGGCCTGGCCGCCCTGCTGATCGCCGCCCGGCCCACGCTCACCCCGGACCAGGTCAAGGCCATCCTCAAGGGCACCGCCTCCCCGCTGGCTTCCAAGACCGTCAACGAGCAGGGCACCGGCCGAGTCGACCTGGGCGCGGCGCTCACCGCCGATGCAGGTCCGGCGAACTGGCAGACGGGCAGCGGCACCGGCCTCGGGTCCATCGAGGCCAGCCGCGGCGGGCAGAACGTCCAGACGGCGTGCGGAGTGATCCGGGGCGAGATCGACGTGCGGTGCGAGCCGTGGAGCGGCAGCACCTGGACCGGCTCGACCTGGACGGGAAGCACCTGGACCGGCTCGACCTGGGCCGGCTCGACCAGGACGCGCAGCACCTGGACCGCCACGACCTGGAAGGGCTCCACAACGAAGGCCGCCGAGAACGACCAGATCCTCACCGCTTTCTGGG
>JBKKBU010000306.1:0-7222 GCA_046713755.1 Mycobacteriales bacterium | reverse complement strand
GCGCCCGGTGCGCACCGAGTTCGCGAAAGAGCGGGGGTGGGTGCCGGGTTAGGGCAGGGCACCGACCTTGCGCAGCTCGGCGATGGCAGCCGGCAGGTGCCGCAGTGACGCCGCGACGTCGGCCGGGGTTGTGACCCGGTGGGCGTTACGGCGGACGTGGCAGCCGATGGCCTTGTCGAGGGCAGCGGCCCCGACCGCCCGGCGGGCCCGAGACAGCGCCGCTGCGCCCTGGATGTAGACCGACCGGTAGTACGACGAGCGACCCTCCCAGTAGATCATCGGAGCCCCGACGCGGTTCTTGCCGTCGGCCGGGATCGTCGTCCGCTCGTAGGAGCCGAGGGTCCCGCGGTCCAGGCCCTCGGCGTAGGTGGCCAAGGACTCGTCGAGCCACGGGTCCTTGCCCTGGTTGTTGCCGACCAGGCCGTAGAACCACTCGTGGGCGACCTCGTGGGAGGCCGTCGCATCATCGGTCTGGCCCTTGCCGAGCATGATCATCCCGGGGTACTCGATGCCCCCCGACAGGTCGGGGAGCACGGCGGTGGCCAGTCGCTCGTAGGGGAACGGCCCGAAGCGGGTCCGGTGCACTCGGATCGACCGGACGAGCTCGTTGGACACCGTGGTCGCGCTCTCGCTGACGCCGGGCGCGACCCCGACGACCACGGGCAGCCCGTCAACCGACACCGTCTTGGTGGCGAACCGCCCGACGGCGACTGCGACGTCGCGCACCGCGCGGGCCTTGAACACCGCCGTGCGGCCGTCGTCGGACACCGGCGCACCCGTCGACAGGACACCCAGGCCGCTGGCCCGCGTCACCGACAGGGACGCGAGCTGCATCGCCTCCGACGTCGAGGACTCGGCGAAGCTCGAGGTCTCCCGGTCCAGCGCCCAGCCGCGCCCGCGGGCCCAGGGC
Source organism: Mycobacteriales bacterium (assembly GCA_046713755.1). Classification (GTDB taxonomy): domain Bacteria; phylum Actinomycetota; class Actinomycetes; order Mycobacteriales; family SCTD01; genus JAUYQP01. The sequence continues at coordinate 6,312 of JBKKBU010000306.1, read as the reverse complement.
AGCAGCGGGATGCCACTGCCGAACCACTGGGTCTCGCTGCGCCGACCGAAGCGGTCGTTGATGCCGGTCGGGAGCTTCATCCGCCAGGTCAGGTCGATCGTCACCGGCGTACCGGCCGGGGTCTTCCCGACGAGCGGGATCCGCAGCACCGTTGGCAACGGGCGCTCCATGGTCCGGGCCCGACCGTTGATGACCGCGCGCGACACCACGATCGATCCGCCGGCAGCTCGCGGCTTGGGGCCGGCGGCCCAGAGCCGGAAGTAGATCTGCCCGGTGTCGAGGTCGGGGGTGAACACCACTCGCTGGGTGCCGCTGACGATCCCGTCGGCGCCGAAGGACACCGCCGCGGTCAGCACCGGCCGCTTCGGGTCGGGCGCCGCGTTGGTGGTGGGGCAGGGCAGCATCGAGGCGGTCGCCACCACGAGCGGTGCCGCAGCGCTTCCGGCAGCTGCAGACGAGCCCTGCGCGAGGGTGGGCGACGAGGTGGCCGGGACGGTCGTCACCGGACCGTCGGAACGGGTGACCGTGGCACACGCCGGCAGGGCGAGCACGAGCAGCAGGACCGGACCACGTGCCGATCGGCGGAGCGTCATGTCCCGACGGTAGACGGGTCCCGGGCTGACGACGACTCGCTGCGACAAGGCCACGGAGGTGTGACGCTGCAGCCTCCTCAGTAGGTTGCCCGCGTGACCGCCGCGCTGCTCCGCCGCGAGAGCGGCCTGCTGGTGCAGCGGCTGCGGCTGTGGACGCCGGCCCGATGGGCAGCCGGCGACCGCGAGCAGGTCGCCCTCCACCTCGCGCAGGTACTCGCCGACGCGGCCGCCGATCTCGAGGGCGAGCCGCGTCGGGCGCTGCCAGACCTGGGCAGCCCGCTGGCACTGCCCGACCAGCTCGCGGTGACCGCTGACGACGTCGTGCGCGCCGGCCCGGACGAGAGCACAGCGCGCGACCTCACCGTCCACCTGCTGCTGCACCGGCACGACCTGCTCGAGGACGAGGTGCCCCCCACCCTGGCCGCCCAGCTCGGCACCGCTGACGTGCTGACAGCGGGCCGAGCACTCTGCGCAGGCGCGACTACAGGCGCTCGATGACCATCGCCATGCCCATGCCGCCACCGACGCACATCGACTCGACGCCGAACTGCTTGTCGAGCGTGTGCAACCCGTTGATAAGGGTGCCGGTGATGCGGGCGCCGGTCATGCCGAACGGGTGGCCGACGGCGATCGCACCGCCGTGCACGTTGAGCTTGTCGATGTCGATGCCGACTTCGCGGTAGGACGAGATGACCTGCGCCGCGAAGGCCTCGTTGATCTCGTAGAGGTCGATGTCGTCCACGGTCTTGCCGGCCCGCTTCAGCGCGAGCTTGATGGCGTCGGCCGGCCCGTGTCCCATGACCTCGGGCGACAGGCCCGTGACGGCGGTGGACACGATGCGCGCCAGCGGCGTGAGGCCCAGGGCGGCAGCCTTGTCGGCGCTCATCACGATGACCGCGGCAGCGCCGTCGTTCAGCGGGCAGGCGTTGCCGGCCGTCACCAGACCGTCGGGGCGGAAGACCGGCTTGAGGCCGGCCATGCCCTCGACCGTCACACCCGCGCGCGGGCAGTCGTCGGCAGCCACGACGGTGCCGTCGTCGAGGGTGTAGGGCGTGATCTCCCGCTCCCAGAAGCCGTTGGCGATGGCCTTCTCTGCCAAGTTCTGCGACCGCGCGGCGAACTCGTCCATGTCCGCGCGGCTGATGCCCTTCCAGCGGGCGACGTTCTCCGCGGTCTGGCCCATCGCGATGTAGACGTCGGGGACGTTGCCGTCGGCCCGCGGGTCGTGCCAATCGGTCACCCCGCCCGCCTCGGCCAGGGCGGTGCGCTCGCCGGCTGCGGCGAAGAAGCCGTTCTTGGCGTCACCGACATCGGCCATCCCGTTGCCGAAGCGCGACACGGCCTCGACGCCGGCGGAGATGAAGGCCTCGCCCTCGCCGGCCATGATGGCGTGGAACGCCATCCGGGTGGTCTGCAGCGAGGACGAGCAGTAGCGGTTGACCGTCGTGCCCGGCAGGGCGTCGTAGCCGAGCTTGACCGCGACCGCCCGCCCGATGTTGAAGCCGGCCTCGCCCGCGGGCTGCCCGCAGCCCATCATCAGGTCGTCGATGTCCGAGGCCTGCAGCGCGGGCACCTTGTCCAGCGCGGTCCGCACGGCGAACGCCGCCAGGTCGTCGGGCCGGGCGCTGGTGAGCGTGCCCTTGAAGGCGCGGCCGATCGGGGTACGGGCGGTCGAGACGATGACGGCCTCAGGCACGGTGACTCCAGGGTGTTGTGGGACGGGTGCAAAGGCGAGCGTACGACGCTGTCGAACTCAGACCGAATGCGGTTCTAGTCAACGGGACGGGGACTGTCCGGAAGTCCCAGCTCGACCCGTTCGTCCGGGGCGCCCCGGCCCACCAGCGGCAGGCGGCGTACCAGCCTGGTGAGCCGCCCAGCACCGGCGGCGGCCACGCCCTGCTCGCCCGCGAGGGTCTCGAGGACGAGCCCCGGCTCGCGGGCGGCGACGGCGGCCGCGACCTCGACGTCCTGGATCGACTCCGAGACCGGCACGCTTACGGGGATCTGCACCCCGGCGCCTTCCAGCAGGGACGGCAGGACGGCGTCGGCGACCCGACGGTAACCCGCCGGTGAGGGGTGGAAGCGGTCCGGTGACCACAGGTGCTCGTGGGTGTGGAAGTCCTCGGACAGCAGGTCGCCGAGGGACACCGCCACGCCGTCGTTCTCCACAACCGCCACGGCCTGGGCGGTGGCCAGCTTGCGGCTCACGATCGAGCCGTAGCCGCGAAGCGGCTGCATGATCGGCTTGACGGTGCCGAGGTCCGGGCAGGTGCCCACGACGACGAACGCCCCAGCGGCTCGGAGCGTCGCGACCGCCCGGCCGAGGTCACGCACCGACCGCGAGATGGGCACCCGGTGGGTCACGTCGTTGGTGCCGATCATGATGAAGACGAGGTCGACCCGGCGCCGCAGGGCTTTTGCGACCTGGGCCTCGAGGTCGGCTGACTGCGCTCCCACGACCGCCACGACGTCAACGGCGACCCGCTGCTTGAGGTCGCGCGCCAACCCGCCTGCGATCAGCGCGCCGGGGGTCTGCGACGCGTGCTGGCAGCCGAGCCCGGCGGCGGCCGAGTCGCCGATCACGGCCAGGTTGACGGCCCGGCCGGGGTGCCGCCCGTAGGTGCCGGTTGGGGTGGGCGGGACATCGGTCGGCTCGCCGATCGCCTTGCGGGCCAGCTTGGCCTCGGTGACCAGCAGCGCCACGGCGACGCCCGCCAGGGTGGACAGCGCTCCCGTGCCGTACGCGGCTCGCCGGGCGGCCCACTTCGCGCGCCGCCCCGGTCGGGGCACCGGCGGCCTCGGGACGTGCGGCAGCTTCAGCATGGCCGCACCTCCTGTCCCCATCTACTCGCCGGTAACCGACCCTAGCTCGCGCCGGTGGACCGGAGGGCCGACCGTCGCCGGGCCTAGGCTGCGCTCGCGCGGCGATCCCGCACGGCAGCACTCGACCGAAAGGCCCACCAGTGAAGGTCAGCAACTCCCTCATCGACCTGGTGGGCAACACCCCGCTGGTCCGGCTCAACCGGGTCACCGAGGGCATCGCGGGCCAGGTGCTCGCCAAGGTCGAGTACTTCAACCCGGGCGGCTCGGTCAAGGACCGCATCGCGTTGCGGATGATCACCGACGCCGAGGCCTCCGGGGCCCTCAAGCCCGGCGGCACGATCGTCGAGCCGACCAGCGGCAACACCGGCGTGGGCCTCGCGATCGTCGCCCAGACCCGTGGCTACTCCTGCGTCTTCGTGTGCCCCGACAAGGTGGCCCGCGACAAGATCGACGTCATGCGGGCCTATGGCGCCCGCGTCGAGGTCTGCCCGACGGCCGTCGACCCCGAGGACCCGCGCTCCTACTACTCGGTCTCCGACCGGCTCGCGCGCGAGATCCCCGGCGCCTGGAAGCCCGACCAGTACTCCAACCCGGCCAACCCGCGCTCGCACTACGAGACGACCGGCCCCGAGCTCTGGGACCAGACCGACGGCCGCATCACGCACTTCGTCGCGGGCATGGGCACCGGCGGCACGATCGGCGGTGCCGGCCGCTATCTCAAGGAGGTCAGCGTCGATCGCCCCGGTGGTCGCGTGCAGGTGGTTGGAGCCGACCCGGTCGGCTCGGTGTACTCCGGCGGCAGCGGCCGCCCCTACCTCGTCGAGGGGGTGGGCGAGGACTTCTGGCCGACGACGTACGACGTCTCGGTACCCGACCAGATCATTGCCGTCTCGGACCGGGACTCCTTTGCCATGACCCGGCGGCTGGCTCGCGAGGAGGGGCTGCTCGTCGGCGGTTCCTGCGGCATGGCCACCGTCGCTGCCCTGCAGGTCGCCCGCGAGGCCGGCCCCGATGCGATCGTCGTCGTGCTGCTGCCGGACTCGGGCAAGGGGTACCTGTCGAAGATCTTCAACGACGACTGGATGGCCGACTACGGCTTCCTGGCGGCAGACGACGGTCAGAAGACTGTCGGCGACGTCATGGTGCGCAAGACCGGCTCGGTCCCGGAGTTCGTGCACACGCACCCGACCGAGACCGTCCGCGAGGCCATCGACATCCTGCGCGAGTACGGCGTCTCGCAGATGCCCGTGGTCCGCGCCGAGCCGCCGGTCATGACGGCCGAGATCGTTGGCGCGGTGCACGATCGTGATCTGCTCGACGCGCTGTTCAACGGCCGGGCCGAGCTCGCCGACTCACTCGCCCAGCACATGGGGCCGCCGCTGCCGATGGTCGGTGCCGGCGAGCCGGTGGCCGCCGCGATGGTCGCGCTGGAGAAGGCCGATGCTGCGGTCGTGATCGACGACGGTCGCCCGACCGGTGTCATCACCCGCCAGGACGTGCTGGCCTTCCTCACCCACGCCTGACCGACTGTCTGACCCGACTGTCTGACCCGACTGTCTGACCCGACCGCCTGACCCGACCGCCTGACCCGACTGTCTGACCCGACTGTCTGACCCGTCCGGCGACCCACCTGACCGCGCGGGGTGACCTGTCTTCAGCCCTGGTATGTACCGGATGCCGCGCCACGGACCGGGATCCGGTACATACCAACTCCGCGAAGGGCCCGCCTGGGGCCCCGGGTGGGCAGGCAGGGCAGGGCGGGCAGGCCGGGCGGAGCGCACCGTCCACAGGCTGTCGAGCAACCCCACAGCCCCCTTCGATGGCAAGGACCTGAGCGCGTGGTCCGGCCATGCTGGCGGCATGGATGTGGGTGGGCTGCTGCGGCAGGCCCGAGCGAGTGCCGCGCTGTCCCAACGCGGGTTGGCGCAGCGGGCGGGCACGTCGCGGGCGAGCTTGTCGGCGTACGAGCGAGGGGTCGAGTCGCCGACGGTGCGGCAGCTCGACCGGTTGTTGGCCGGCTGCGGGCTTCAGCTGCGGTCGGCGCTCGAGCCGTTGCTCGCCGACGTCGACGAGCGGGTCGACGCGATGGTGCACGCACAGCCGGACACCAAGGCACACGAGTTGAGCCGCCTGGCCGCCTCGCTCGACAAGGCCGGCGTGCGCTGGGCCGTCGACGGGGCAACTGCCCTGGCGCTGCACGGATTGGCGGTAACGCACCGCTATGTCAGCTGCGTGGTTGCGCACGACGTTGCCTTGCAGCGCTGGCTCCGCGACGTGATGGCGAAGGGCTGCGACGTCGAGGGGCGGCCCTACTGGGACAGCTGGCTGGAGGCAGACCTGGCCACGGCGCGGGCGTACCTGGGCGAGGGGACCTTCACGATCGCCGGCTTCGTCAGCCTGCGAGTGGTCGAGGAGCTGCCCGCGGTGCTGACGGTGGCGGTCGAGGTGCCCGGCCAGCTCATCGACCGCTACTCGCAGGATGATGACGGGCCGCGCGAGCCGAGCACACAGCTGCTCGTTCCGGTGGTGACGGCGCATGAGGTCGAGGCGGCGCACCCGGCGCACGCGGAGGTGCTGGCCCGCTGGCGCGATCGACAGTCCGGCGCGTCCTGCCCGTCAGGCCCGGCCGGCCGCGCGACGGACGCGTCGTGAGGCACCGGCGGCGATCAGGGCAAGCGTGACCGCGAGCAGCACCTGTGGGGCAGGCAGGCCGGTGCTCGGCAGTGCGGCAGGGGGCGCGGCGGGGGGCTGAACCACGGGCGGGGCAGCCGGCGGGGCGGCCGGGGGCGCCGCGACCGGGGCACCGGGACCAGCCATCCGGGCCGGGCCTTGCAGCTTCAGCGCGAAGAAGCCGCTGCTGCCATCGGTCCACCACACCTCTTCGCGCTCCGGCACA
>JBKKBU010000305.1:0-4279 GCA_046713755.1 Mycobacteriales bacterium | reverse complement strand
GCCGCCGCCCGGTCACGCCGGGGTCCGGCGGGGGCGGCGTGGCCTTGGGCATGCCGTCGTTCGGTGCGCCGCCGCCGCTGCCGGTGCCAACCGCCGCTGCGGCTCCCGCCTGCCGCTGACCCCGGTCCAACACCAGCTGACCCCGTCCAAGATCAGAGGTACTTCAGCACGCTTTCCGGGCCGGAAAAGCGTGCGGATGTGCTGTTGATCTTGCGAGTCAGGTGGCGGTTGGGCTCGGCGTCGTGGTCGGCGACGCCGTGGGCCTCTTGGGGCGCTGGCCGTCCTTGCAGTCGCGGCAGTCGTACCAGTCGCGCTGCACGGTCTGCCCCGCGCCGACGCGGATGTCCGCGTCGAACTGCACGTCCGTCTGCAGGTTGTCGCGCCCGCCCGGCACGCCGACGAAGCGGTAGCGACCGTCGGTGATCGCCCACTTCGCACACGTGACCCGGAGACCCAGGGTTGAGCACTGGTTGCCGAAGCCAGGCACCGCGCCGTCGGCCGGGGGTCGCTCCTCGCCCGTCTCGTCGTCGACGACGCGAAAGGCGCCCTCGAGGATGCCCCCCGGTCGCAGCGTTGTCGTCCCCGTGCCGCAGTCGGGCGGCTGCGAGCTCGAGATGGAGCCCTTGCCGTCGACGAAGACCGGGGCCAGGTTGCGGGTGCCGGGCGGCTGCGGCTGTGCCAGGTCCCAGGCGACGAGCAGCACCCTTGCGCCGTCGCACGGGACCTCGAAGGTGCCGTCGGGGCCGGTGATGGCGAGCCGGTCGAAGGGGTCGTACTCGCCGGTCACCTCGTAGACCCGGATGCCGGCCAGCGGCTGACCTGCGGTGTCGACGACCGTGCCGCGGTAGATCCGCAGCGACGTCGGGGTCGCCGTCGTGACCTCGCTGGGTGACGGGGTCGGTCCGCCCGAGGTGCCCGAAGCACCCGGCCTTGGCGTCACGGTCGGGGTGCCTGTCGGCTGGGGCGTGGGGGTCGCGTCGGGCCGGGCCGAGGCAGTGGGCTCGGCCGAGGAGCTCGGGGAGGGCGTGGCCGTCAAGGCCAACCGGTCGTCCGCCTTGGTGGTGGGGCCTCCTACGAGGACAGCCGTACCCAGGCCGGCGGCACCGACGGCGAGGGCGAGCCCGCCGCCGAGCAGTGCAGAACGGGTGCGCCGGGAGCGGGCCCGCCGCGCCATCCCGTCGTACGACCCTGGTGGTGGCTGGATCGGTTCGATGGGGAAGCCGGGGAGGTCGGTCATCAGGACTCCATGGAGGACTCGACAGCGGAGAGCAGGGCGGCGCGGCCCTCAGACAGCGCCCGCTTGACGGTGCCCTCGGGCCTGCGGAGGGCGGTGGCGACCGCGCTGACGGGGAGGTCGGCGTAGTAGTGCAGGAGGACGGGCATGCGCAGTCGCTCGGGAAGGCGCTCGACGAGGTCGCGCAGCCACGGGTCGCTCGCGCTCGCGCTGGTCGTAGTCACGGCCCCCACCCGGTCGACGAGCCGCCGGTCACGGTCGGTGCTGCGCCAGTGGTCGCGGGCCAGGTTGCCGGCCACGGTGTAGAGGAAGGCCTTGGGCTCGCGGACCGTGACCCACTTGCCGAGCAGTCGAGCGAAGGCCTCCGCCGCGATGTCGTGCGCGATGTCGGGGTCGCCCACGAGCGCCCGGGTCCAGCCGGCCAGCCGCGGGTAGTGCTCGGCCCACAGGGCGCGGGCGGCCTCGTCCCGGCTGCCCACCGCGGCCGCCGGTCGGGCCGGTGCTGCCACGGTCCTGCCCCCCATCGCGGTGCGGTCCCCTCTCGTGCGACACGACTGAGACGGAGATCGCACCCGCGGGGTTCGGTCGATTCTGGCGGAATGTGCGGCGAGCAGGGCGGTACCGCGCCCGGGATCCACGATCAGGGTGCGATCGGATCGGCGATGTACCGGCGGGTCTCACACCGATCCCACCAGCCGGTGATCATCCGGCCTGGGGGCCCGCAGGCAGGTGGTCGCCGACCGATAGCGAACAATGGGGTACCCCCGCTTAGCCCGCCAAGCCCCGCCCGGTCACCCCGGGCCGCCCTGACCCCCGCGGAGCACACATGCCCCCCCGTACTTCCCGTCGTCTTCCGCTGCTCGCAGCTGCAGTCCTGACCCTCGGCGGCGGCGCCCTCCTCGGCGCGCCCACCCAGGTGGCCACGGCCGCCGTCGCCTTCCCGATCGAGCCCTCGAGCCTGCAGTTCAGCGCGACGATCGTCTCGGACCCGCAGCGTGACGAGGGCGAGCCGGCGATCACCCCCGACCGCAACGGCAACATCTACACGTGCGGCCCGACCGGGTTCACCACCGCCAACGACTACGCGCAGATCTCGACGGACGGTGGCGACCAGTTCCACCTGCTCGGCACCGCGCCCCGTGGTCAGATCGCGGCCGGTCAGGGTGGTGGCGACTGCGCGCTCGCGACGGCGATCAAGCCCAACGCGGCAGGGCAGTACGCCCTGGCGTACGCCGGGCTCGGCCCGCTCACCAACTTCTCGACCGCTACCTCCGCGAACTCCGGCCGGTCCTTCGCCGCCAGCTCCACCAGCGAGTCGATCCCCGGGGTCGACCGCCAGTGGATCGCCTTCAGCGACGAGAAGACCGCCTTCCTGACCTACAACCAGCAGGCCCTGAACAAGGTCGTCCAGAAGTCCGTCGACGGCGGGCTGACCTACGACACGCCAGGGGTGCGCGCCGCCAACGAGTCCGGCCGCATCGGCCAGATCCGCGCGTTCCTCCCGCCGGGTGAGACCGACGTCGAGAAGTCCTTCGTCTACTTCCCCTACAGCGCCGGCAACCTGGTGAAGATCGCGCTGTCGCAGGACAACGGCAAGACCTACTCCCAGTGCGTCGCCGTCGACGCCGAGGTGCCGCCCACGGCGGGCTTCGTGGCCGCCGACCACGACGACGCGGGCAACGTCTACGTCACCTACACGGAGAAGGGTGAGGACCGGGCGACGTACCTGGTCGGCGCGACCTTCGAGGTGTTCAAGAACTGCAAGGGCGACGCCCCGGCGACCCAGTCGGCTCAGAACATGACCAACCCCGGCTTCACCGCCAAGATCCTCATGAACCGCGGCAGCGTGAAGACCACCGTCATGCCGTGGGTCGCCGCCTCTGGCGAGCCCGGCCGCGCCGCCGTGGCGTACTACGGCACCGCGTCGGAGGGCAACCCCGACCTGGCCACCTTCCAGGCCGCCTGGCACGTCTACGTCAACCAGGTCATCGACGTCTTCGCCACCACGCCCAAGGTCTCCCAGGTGCAGGCGACGACGCACCCGAGCCACTACGACTCGATCTGCCTCAACGGGCTGGGCTGCACGATCGCGGGTGCCGACCGCTCGCTCGTCGACTACTTCACGATGGAGTACAACGAGAAGTCCAAGGCCCTCAACATCGTCTACAGCAATGCCGGCAAGCGCCCGGGCGACGCGGCCGGCACCGTCGCGACCCCCTCGGTCCTGGTGCAGATCGCCGGGCCGAGCAACGGCGGTGGCATGGTGAGCCGGCCGGGTCGTGAGGTCGTCCGCACGGGCTCGCCCGACGGCCCCGGCGATGCCTTCTCGAGCTACTCGTTCACCAACCCGCTGGTGGCGCTCGTCCCCGGCGCGCAGAACGTCGTGGATGCTCTCGACCTCGTCGACCGCGACGGCAAGCGGGCCGTGGAGGTGCTGCCGCGCGCTGACGGCGGCTTCGTCGTGGAGATGCGCTACAAGGACCTGTCCGACGCTGCGTTGCAGGACGCGATCCTGTCGACGCAGACCGCTGCCCCTGGCTCGCTGGTCTACATCTTCCGGTTCGTCGACGGCTGGCAGGGTGCCGCGGCGGTGGCCCGCTGGGACGAGGCGACCGGCTGGTTCTTCGGCTACAACGGCTACACGACGACAAGCGCCGCGTGCGCGTCCAACGAGGGTAAGTGCCTGATCTACCCGGGCACCGAGAACCCCAATGACGGCCCGGGCGTCACCGGCACGGTCGACCAGGACAAGGGTCTGATCACGCTGTCGGTCCCGCAGGAGCTCCTCAAGGCTCTCGGTCCGCTCGACAAGGGGCTGCGCCCGACCGAGGTGCCCGCCAAGGACGGTGACCGGGTCTACGACGCGACCGCGTTCGCCTTGCTGAACCCGAGCCCGGACTCCGCGACGCAGAGCTTCATGGAGCACGTGGACAACGCGCCGGCGATGGACTTCATCATCGGCGCTCGCACCGCCGCGCCGCCCGCTGAGGTTCCGCCGGTCGCGACCCCGCCGGTGGCCGCCCCGCCGCCCGCCGCCGCACCTCG
>JBKKBU010000304.1:0-3652 GCA_046713755.1 Mycobacteriales bacterium | reverse complement strand
CCAGTGGCCCGGGATCGCGCGGTCCTCGACCTCAGCAGGTCTCTCGCTGATCAGCAGTTCCAGGGGAACCCTGGGTCGGCGCTCATCACTGCGGCGCTTGGGACGCCGCATCGCCCGGCCGGTCCGCAAGCACGATGCGAGCTCACGTCGGAGTGCACCGCGGCCCTGCACGTAGATCGACTGGTAGATCGTCTCCACGCTTACCTGCATCTCCGGGTTGTTGGGGAAGCGGACCCGCAGATGCCGGGAGATCTGCTCCGGTGACCACTTACTCGTGAGTCTGGCCTGCACGTAGTTGTGCAGGCGCGGGTTCACCTCGGAGCGCAGCTTCGCCGGCTTCGGCCGACGAGCCCGCTGTTGTGCCCGCCGCTGCGCCCGCAACGGCCGATAGGCGCGGACCTTGTTCGGAAGGTTCAGCGGGTCGCTGTTGCGCTCGATCTCACGCCCGATCGTGCTTGGATGCCGCTTCAGCTCACGAGCGATTTCAGCCCTGCTAGCCCCCTCTACCAGGCGCAGCGCGATGGTCTCCCGGTCCTCCGCTGACAAGTACCGACCCGAGGGTGGCAACGCGGGCCGAGGACGCACTCCCCCGTATTCACGCACCCACTTGACCATCGCGCTGGAACTGACTCCGAGCTCCGCGCCAATCTGCGCACTCACCATGCCGGTGGAACGCAGGTCCCAGAACCGCTCACGCTCCACGTGCCTACGTGGCATCCCCTTGATCGACACTTCCACCATCGACGCATCCCAAGATCGTCCACGACCTAGTTGCATCGACCGCTAGAACCCACCCCGGCGTGTCATCGCACCGATCGCCCCCCGAGCTGGATGTCCGCAGCGCAAAGCGTGACGCTTTGGCGCGGTTGAGGCGGGCGTGACGGGGTCGTGAAGATCGCCGTGAAGTCGCGAGGTCCGGAAGTGAGGGAAAACCCCAGGTCAGGGGCGGTAGGCCAGTGGATCCAGATTCACGACGATCTTCACGACAAGCCCTGGGACGGCGGCGAGGCGGGGTGGCCGTCCGTCAGCCGGCGTCGTCCAGGTCGAGTGGGAGGACGTCGGCGCCAGCGACCGGGCCGGGCGGCCGTCCGTCAGCCGGCGTCGCCGAGGTCAAGTGGGAGGACGTCGATGCCACCGACCGGGCCGGGCGGGCGCAGTCCGAGGTGCCGCCACGCAGCCGGCGTCGCGACCCGACCGCGAGGAGTCCGCAGCACCAGCCCCGACCGCACCAGGAACGGTTCGGCCACCTCCTCGACCGTCTCGGCCTCCTCCGAGACCGCCACCGCAAGGGTGGAGAGCCCGACCGGCCCACCCCCGAAGCGGTGGACGAGGGCTTCGAGCACAGCCCGGTCGAGTCGATCGAGACCGAGCTCGTCCACGTCGTAGACGGCGAGGGCGTCGCGGGCCACCTCGCGCGTGACGACGCCGTCGACGCGGACTTCGGCGTAGTCCCGGACCCGGCGCAACAGCCGGTTGGCGATGCGGGGGGTGCCTCGGGAGCGGCCCGCAACCTCGACCGCGCCCTCGGGGCGCTGGTCGACGCCGAGCAGGCCGGCGCTGCGCACGAGCACCCGCTCCAGCTCAGCCGGGCTGTAGGGCTCCATGTGGGCGGTGAAGCCGAAGCGGTCGCGCAGTGGCCCGGTGAGCAGGCCGGATCGGGTGGTGGCGCCGACGAGGGTGAACGGCGCGACCTCCAGGGGAATGGCCGTCGCGCCGGGGCCCTTGCCGACGATGACATCGACCCGGAAGTCCTCCATGGCGACGTAGAGAAGCTCCTCGGCGGGGCGCGCGATGCGGTGGATCTCGTCGATGAACAGCACCTCGCCCTCGACCAGGCTGCTGACGAGCGCCGCGAGATCCCCGGCCCGCTCGAGCGCCGGACCACTGGTGATGCGAATCCCGGTGCCGAGCTCTTGGGCGATGATCATCGCCAGGCTGGTCTTGCCCAGGCCCGGCGCACCGGACAGCAGCATGTGGTCCGGCGGCCGGCCGCGCCGCTTGGCGCTCTCCAGGACGAGGGTGAGCTGCTCGCGCACGCGCTCCTGGCCGACGAACTCGTCCAGCCGGCGCGGCCGCAGCGCCGCCTCGACCTGCCGCTCCTCGTCATCCACGAGCGACTCAGGGAGCTGCTCGGGGCTGGTCATCGCGCCCGGCCGAGCATGGCGAGGGCCTCCTTGAGCAGGGTCGGCACGTCGGCATCGGTCGCCGCCGGCCGGGACTGCCCCAACCGTGCCACAGCGTCATCGACCTGGGCCGTGGTGAAGCCCAGGCCGGCCAGCGCCGAGCCGAGCGTGACCTGCCAGGTGGGCAGCCCGGTCGCGACCGGCGCCGGGCTGTCGTCGAGCACGCCGAGCGCGGCCGCCTTGTCCTTGAGCTCCAGCACCATCCGTTGGGCGCCCTTCTTGCCGATGCCAGGGACGAGACACAGCGCTGCCAGGTCTTCGGTGACCAGCGCGCGACGGACCGAGTCCGGCGGGTGAACCGAGAGGACTGCCTGGGCGACCTTGGGGCCGATGCCCGATGCGCTCTGCAGCATCTCGAAGACCAGTCGCTCGTCGTCGTCGGCGAAGCCGTAGAGGGTGAGGCTGTCCTCCCGCACCACCAGGCTGGTCGCGAAGGCCGCCTCCTCCCCCACCCGGACCCGCGCCTTGGTGCCGGGCGTCGTGTGCAGCGCCAGGCCGACGCCACCCACCCGCACGACGACGCCTTCTGGCAGGAGCGCGGTGACGGTGCCCTCGACGCTCGCGATCACGCGCGGGCCCCAGTCACCACGGCCACTGCGGCGGCCAGCCGGGACTGCTGCGGACCGCGCCACAGGTGGCAGATCGCCAGCGCGAGCGCGTCGGTGGCGTCGGCCGGCTTGGGCGCCTCCGTCAGTCGCAGCAGCCGGGTCACCATCGCCGCCACCTGCGCCTTGTCGGCGCGGCCGGATCCGGTGACGGCCGCCTTGACCTCGCTCGGGGTGTGCAGGACAACCGGCAGGCCACGCCGAGCAGCGCAGGTGATCGCGACCGCCCCTGCCTGGGCAGTCCCCATCACGGTGCGAACGTTGTGCTGGGCGAAGACCCGCTCGACCGCGACGGCGTCGGGTCGGTGCAGGTAGAGCCAGCGCTCGACCTCGCGCTCCAGGCTCACCAGCCGCTCGCCGAGCGGCAGATCAGGGGGCGTGCGGGCGACTCCGACCGCGACCAGGGTGGCCCGGCCCGGCGAGCCGTCGACCACGCCCAGACCGCACCGGGTCAGGCCCGGGTCGACGCCAAGCACCCGCACGATCGGCTCCCCGCTGTAGAACACCTGTTCCCCGAGAGTAGGGCCGGCGCTGCCCCCGTGGCGCGAGGCGCGCCCGAACCTGTGCGGGCACGTCGGCGTGCGTCCTACGGCGTGAGCGCGGAATTCGGGACCTCCCTGCAGGACGCAGGCGTACGACGGATGCGGCGTGGCGCCGTCCGGTCTGTCCCGGTGCGTGCCACGCTCGGCAGAGCCGGCTCGCGAGCCGGCTCTGCCGCGTCCGAGGGGTTCGGGCGGGCGGAGTTGTGGGTGCATCTCGGAGGGAGGCGCGCGGTGGCGCAGCCAACGAACGGCCGCTCCCGCCCGACGGGCGGCCGGCCCCGCCTCGCTGCTGCGGTCACGGCCGCTGTGGCCGGCACCGTGC